>DQAM01000072.1:2500-2897 GCA_003523545.1 Dysgonomonas sp. | reverse complement strand
GTTGCTCCACGCAGAGTGAGCCCGGGACTGGAGTTGAAGTCGGGGCTGTTGGTTACCATCAGACCTGCGATTTTACCCGTAAGCGAGGTGCCTATGTCTACCCCTTTGACGGTGGTGGCCGCATCGCCGCCCACTCTCTGCACGGAATATCCGAGCGCTTTCTGATCTCTTTTGATACCCAGTGCCGTAACGACTACTTCGTCGAGTATACTGGCATTTTCTTTCAATGTAATATTGAAACTGGTCTGGCTGCCAAGCTGGATTTCTTGTTTTTCGTAACCGAGATAAGAAACGACAATCGCAACGGCATCCTGAGGAACGCTGAGGCGGAATTGCCCGTCCATATCGGTAGTCGTCCCGACAGAAGGATTGTTCTTCACGACAATGGACGCGCCCA
>DQAM01000072.1:0-2393 GCA_003523545.1 Dysgonomonas sp. | reverse complement strand
ATTACCGGGTCGTTGTTGTGGTCTTTGACTACCCCCGTTATGGCGCGCATCTGTTGTACATCGTTGGATCCGCCGGCAGAAGATGCCGCCGCATCGTTGTTTTTTTCAGCAACAGTGAGCATGATGTGCGAGCCTTCCATCGAAAAACCGATGTCCGTACCTTCGAAGATACTGCTCAATACTTTGCTTACCGCCGTATGATTTACGTCTACATTTACTCTCTTCTTCACGTCTACCCGGTTGTTGTAAATGAACAGGTAGTCCGTCTGATTCTCTATCTCGCTGAGGATTTCCTTTATCTGTGTATTGGATTTATTTATGGTGACTCTGGCATTCTGCGAGAAGCTGTTGTCTGCATAAATAGTAAAGACACACACAAACAGGAAAAAAACTGATATTCTCATAATCCTAAAGAATTGTTTAATTTGCGGATTTTTTACGCAAAAAGCATCCTTAAATCTTTTATTTTCCATAGATTTGCATTGATTTGTTTAATATGATTTTAATTGTATTGAACTGTTTTTCTGTACCGGTAGATGTTGCCGCATTTACCGGTACACTGTGTTTTGGTCTAAATGTCGGGGACTTTCATAGGCATAAATTTTAGGTAGGTTAGAACTAGGTTACTTTTCATGGTGTTTCATTTTTGTTATTTGATATAGATTATATAATTTTCATCGTCTCTTTCGTACCTGAACCGTATATCTTTCTGCAATACCCTCAGTGCGTAATCCACCCCGTCCGAGATACGGAATTTTCCGGTATAGATACGGTCTTTTATCTTCTTGTTTTCGACTTCGATCTTTATCCCGTAACAGTCTTCGAACTTCCTGATAATTTCCAGGAAAGATTCGTTGTTAAAGCAGATGAGGCCTTCTTTCCAGCGGTAAACGTCAAGATCGCTTATATATTGGGTGTTAAGTTTTCCGTCTTTCAGGTATGCCTTGTAATTGGGTATCAGCAATACAGGCTTGCCTTCTTCATTCTGGCCGGGCAGTATTTCGACACTGCCTTCCATAAGTGCTACTTCGAATACGCCGGGTTTTTCCGAATAAGCCGAAACGTTAAATTCGGTTCCCAGTACTTTTATTTTCTTATCGAGGGCTTCGACCACAAACGGCTTCTTTTTATCCTCCGCAACGGTGAAAAATGCTTCCCCGTCTAATTTTACGGTACGTTCTTTTTTACCGAACTGCAACGGGTACTGGAGTGTCGTCCTGGCATTGAGCCATATATCCGACCCGTCGGGCAATACGACATTTACGCGCTGTCCGGCCGGTACGTGTATGGTCTGCATCCGTAAATCCGTATCACTTGCAAATTCCGAATAAATCCATACCACGAAAAGGGTTATGGCTGCTGCCGAAGCTATCTTTAGAATTTCCCTGAAAAAAGGCCGTCTTTTTTCGCGGGGCAGGGGGATTGATTCCGCAACCTCTTCTTTTTCTTCCGGATAATCGGGCGATAAAAGCAGGGCATCGAAAAATTCTCTCCGGTTCAGAAAAAAAGTCCTGTTCTCAGGCGATTCTTCCAACCATTCTTTTATTCCGGCGTTTTCCTCTTCATCGGTCTCTCCTCTGAAAAATTTAAATAAAATATCTGACTCAATCATATATAGATGCCTCTTATATATGACAACAGTTAAGAAGTGTTTACCCCTAGTCAGATTTTCGAAAAAAATGTATTTTTTTTATAACCTGCTTATTGCAAGTAAAATAGAAGCAGATAAAGCGGAAAGTAGTCTTTAAGCTCGTGCCGTAGTGCGGCGAGCACTTTAGATATATGGAACTCTACTCCTTTGACGGTAATTCCCAGCATGTCGGCAATTTCTTTATTACTAAGGTTTTTGTCCCTGCTCAGACGGAAGATCATAGCGCTTCTTTCGTTGAGTCCGGCAAGGGTTTTCTCTACAATTTCCTGGATTTCGTCCGAAAAAAGCCTGTCGGGATTGCAGGCTTCGAGCGACATGATACGGGTGCCGAGTTCCCACAGGGCGAGGTCGCCCATCGTATTGAGGGTTTGGTTTTTAACCTTTATGTGTTCCAGATGATTCAGGCATTTATTCCGTATGACGGTAAGCATATAAGCTGCCGGATTGGAGCCGGGAAGCAGTGTATCCATATTCTCCCAGTAAGTGACAAATGCTTCCATAGTCAAATCCTCGGCCACAGCCGCATCACGTACGTATGAGTTTGCAAACCGTATAAAACGGGGGCGAAATTCAGTGTACAGATCGTTGAATGCGGTTAATTTTGAATGTTTCTCCATCTTCTGGCCGGAAAATATTGACTCTGCTTTTTCAGGATTTGGGATAAGTGCAAATATATGTAAAATCTACTGAAATGGTGTTACGAAACGGATAAATATAAAGAACAAATTGACGCACTTCGGCT
>DQAM01000071.1 GCA_003523545.1 Dysgonomonas sp. | reverse complement strand
CAAATTTTTATTTATAAAAAAAATTGAACAAAAAAATACAGATTTATGTTTCATAGTATGAAACGATTATATCATATGAGAAGAATACTGAATTGCATATTTATTTTAATTTTATTCGGATCTTGTAACACTACTAAAAATATTCCGGAAGGTCAGTATCTGTTAAATAGTAATAAAATTGAAGCGGACTCAAAAAAGATCGATGAAGGATTCTATGAGAATTTCCTGCGCCAGCAACCCAATAATAAATTGAGATTGGGCCTATATAATATGGCAGGTGATGATACCACTAAATGGCTAAACCGGTTCATAAGAAATAAACTGGGTCAGGCTCCGGTTATTTACAGCCCGCAACTGACGGGCATATCAATGACACAGATAAGACAGCAACTCAATAACCAGGGATATCTCCGTGCCCGGGTAGATACCTCCTTGAAAGTGGAAGACCAAAAAATATCTGTGACCTATAACATAGAAAACAATGGGATGTATAAAATAAGAAATTATGAATACACCATATATGACCCTCAAATCTCCCGAAGCCTGATTCCGGCCAGAAAATATACGAGTATACAGCCGGGAGTAGAGTTTAATCAGGAAAACCTCGAGGGATCACGCAACCACCTCACTTCTTTTCTGAGGAACATCGGATATTATAATTTTTCGAAAGAATACCTATATTTTAGAGTCGATACAACCCTTAATTCGCACGAGGCGGATGTTTATTTGTCGCTGTATGAGCCAAGGGACAGTACCACATTCAAAAAATTCATGCTGAGGAATGTGACAATCACCAGCGGTTTCGACGGGATGAGCAGAGACAACCGCAGATACTTTACGCAACCCGATACGACCGAATATAATGGCATCAGAATTGTACACGGCAGGAATAATTTCCTGAGAAAGTCTACTCTATACCGCAACAACTTTCTTCGTCCGGGAAATTTATATTCCGATACTGACTATACGCGTACCACCGGCGCATTCAATGGTATCAGTGTCATCAGGCAGACCCGCGTAACTTTTAACCCTGTAGATGGCAACCCCAATGACAGCATCCAGCTTCTCGACGCTAATATAAACGTCGTACCCGGAAATACCCATTTCCTGCAGGCCGAATTACAAGGGACTAACTCTGCCGGGGATTTAGGTATAGCACCCAGTGTCACCTATCAACATCAGAATTTATTCAACGGGGGTGAGATTTTCAGGATAAAATTAAGGGGCGCTTATGAATTCATAGCCAATAGTGAAGGGTCTGACCTATCTGACAAAAACTATTACGAATATGGTGCCGACGCATCTCTTTCTTTCCCGTTATTTTTGTTTCCCTGGCTAAAGAGAAGCTGGCGCGAACAACCATCTGCAAGTACGCAGATCACACTGGGTTTCAATAATCAACACCGCAAAGAATATACCCGCCAGTTCTTCAATGCAGGACTGACCTATCGCTGGTCATCTTTTCACAATCAGCTTACTCATGCATTGGGCCTTTGGAATATTAATTATGTACGCATGCCGTGGGCTTCCGATGCATTTAAAGATAGGTATCTGAATAATCCTGATCCTATTTATGCGATGATCCGGGAAAGCTATAAAGACCAACTCATATCAAGCACCACTTACGGACTGACCTTTACAAACAGTTATAACCGTTTTGGACGTACACCTAAAAACCTGATCACCATTCGTGGTAATATCGACATCAGCGGATTGCTCCCCAGGTTGGTCACGAGTTTCTATGATGCGAAACGGGACAGCACCGGAAAAAAAGAAATTGTGGGTATTGCTTATGCCGAATATATCAAAGGAGACCTGAGTTATTCACAGACCCACCGGTTAAATACAAAAACGAGTTTAGCATTCCGTGTAGGACTAGGAGTAGCTACTCCTTTCGGTAATTCCGACGTATTGCCTTTCGAGAGCCGGTATTTCTCAGGGGGAGCAAACAGTGTGAGGGGATGGTCTACCCGGGCTTTAGGACCCGGCTCCATGCCTTACAACGACAGAGTAAACTTCGTCACAAAAGTAGGCGATGTCAAGCTCGATCTGAATTTCGAATACAGGCGTAAATTAGCCGATCTTTTTGAATTTGCAGGTTTTGTCGATGCCGGCAATATATGGACTATAAAGGATTATGAAGCTCAACCCGACGGAAAGTTCCAATTCTCGGATTTTTATAAAGAAATAGCACTTGCATATGGAGTAGGTGTCCGGTTGGACCTTAGTTTTCTTCTGCTTCGTCTCGATTTCGGATTCCGGGCATATGATCCGGGACGTCCCGAGGGTGATCGCTGGGTAACTCCCAACTTTAGTGGAGACCGTATGGCCTGGCATTTTGGGATAGGTTATCCTTTCTAATATAGAACAACTGGAATAATTCATTAAATTTGGACTTTTTTCATACTAAAAGTCCATAATTATGTATATTAAAATTCATAAGCGCTTTGCATTCATATTACTCTTGGTTTTATGCGGTATCCCGCTGTGTTCTCAGGAGAAATGGAAATCGGGTATCATTAAAGATGAATTCATATACAACGAATCTCCTTTCCCTTCTGTCCATTCTGCTACTATCGAAGAAACACCTTCGGGTCTGGTTACCGCTTTTTTCGGAGGAGAATACGAAGGGCATCCCGATGTAAGCATATACGTCAGCCGTCATGCAAACAACACATGGACATACCCTGAAAAAGTAGCGGAAGGGATTGTAAACGATACTTTGCGTAAGGCATGTTACAATCCGGTTCTTTATCAGGTACCCGGCGGGGAATTATTGCTGTTTTACAAAATAGGAAAGAATGTACAGGATTGGACAGGATACATGATCCGGTCGTTTGACGATGGTAAAACATGGTCTGCTCCGGAAGCATTACCCGAGGACATCCTGGGACCAATCAAAAACCGCCCTTTCTTATCAGGAAATAAGTTAATATGTGGTTCCAGCACCGAGGATAACGGATGGCAGGTACATATCGAATTCACGGAAGACAAAGGTAAAACATGGAGAAAAACCGCACCTATCAACAGCAAGCCGTGGAATATTATTCAACCCAGTATACTTTCACACAAAAACGGCACTTTACAGATTGTATGCCGTTCCCAGGACGAGCATGTAATTTCGGCCTTTTCGAAAGATGAAGGAGAAACCTGGAGTGACCCTATTGCTCTTTATTTACCAAACAACAATTCAGGTATAGATGCCGTAACTTTGCATGACGGAAGTCATCTTATGGTATACAATCATGTCCGGACAAAGCAAAGCGCCTATATAGACAAAGCCCGCACACCGCTCAATGCCGCAGTATCGGAAGATGGTATTACGTGGAGAGTGGCGGCTATCCTGGAAGATTCTCCTATAGGCGAGTATTCATACCCTTCTGTAATACAAAGCAAAGACGGTATTGTACACATTGTATACACATGGCGGCGCGAAAAAGTAAAATACGTACAATTAGACCCTTCACAATTAAATAATGAAATTATACGGGAAGGAGAATGGCCTGAATAAATAGAGTATCAATTACAATATTCATTAGATAAATAATATTTGCATAAATTAATATTTATTCATACATTGCAACCGGATTAAATGTTAATAGAAACTAGAATAGAACTTTATGAAACATTTCTATTTTTTATTCCTTTTTTTCCTTTTGCTTTTTTTCCTGTAACACCAACGAAGAACTCGACGCTCCCGAAATTTCCGGAATAGATTCGAATTTTGTAGATATGCGTGAAGCTTTATCAACCGCGATATTAGCAGAATTTAATGTTAAAAACTCAGATGGAACCCGAAGCTCTGTCTATAAAGATGTGGACGAGTCTTCTATAAAATCGATAGGAACAGACACTAAACCTTCATACTATATTATCAACTACAAGGATAATGCGGGATGGGTAATAATTGCTGCCGACAAAAGGGTGAATCCTATCATGGCATACTCGACAGAAGGAAATTTTGATATAGATGCAAAAGAATTACCTGGAGGGCTTCTAGAATGGCTTGAAAACAGCGATACGTATGTAAAAAAAATCAGAAAATCTGAAGAACCAGTTTCCGAACTTCGGGCTATACCTCATGATAATCCATGCCTATTACGTGCAATCATTGTAGAAGATGA
>DQAM01000469.1 GCA_003523545.1 Dysgonomonas sp. | reverse complement strand
AAATTAATGTTCCTTCCGAACCGGTTGCATCTAAACTTAGCAATCTGACCGGGATGTTTCCCAATTTTGCAGGAAGAATACACCGTGGATGTAAAATCTTCGCTCCGAAATAAGCCAGTTCGGCTGCTTCATCAAAATTAATGTGGCGGACAGTCTGGGAATTGGAAATAAGATTTGAGTTTTTACCATACAGAACATCTACATCTGTCCATATCTGTATTTCCCCGGCACCGACGGCTGCTCCTGTCAGGGCTGCTGTATAATCGCTGCCTCCAAAATCAAAATTGTCTATCTCGCCGTAAGCATTCCTGCAAATGTAGCCCTGAGTGACGTATAAATCCGCATCTTTATTTTCGCTGAGAAGCCTGTTCAGATTTTCTTCTATGTAGGAAGTATCCGGTTCGTTCTTTTTGTCGATACGCATAAAGTCAAGAGCCGGTATTTCTTTCACATTCACACCTGATTCCTTTAGCTTCAAAGTGAAAAGTCCTGAACTTAAGATTTCCCCCTGAGCAAGTACGATTTTTTCTTCGAATAGTGTAAATAAATCTTTACTGAAAGAACGTATGTATGCAATTCTATCCTTCACAAAATTGATTGCTTCGGACTTATATTGTTCCGAAGCGAAGAGTTCGGATATAATTTGCTTATATTCCTGTTCGAAGCTATTTATGCATTCGTTAGCTCCTTCCGGATTTTTTTTATAAAGATATTCTGATATTTCTTCCAATTTCTCCGTAGTGCCTGCTAATGCGGATAAGACAACAATACTATCCTTTGTTGAGCCTGCCAATCGAACCGACTGGTTGAATTTTTGGGAAGTAGCAAGAGCCGATGTGCCAAATTTCAGAACTTTCATTGTCTTGATTTTTTTATTGTTAAATGATACGGATATTGATCAGCAAAAGTACAAAAAAACTTTTAAGAAATCACTTTGTAAACATTCATTACGATTTAATAAACAAACATGCAAAAGAATGGTTTTGGAGCTTGCTCTATTACAAAATATCTGAGCAATTGTCATACCGGATAAAATATCTACCTTTGCAGGCTGAAATTAAAATAATAAAGATAAAGTAAATGCTGATTGTTGAAGGATTGACAGTTGAGTTCGGGGGGAGGACCCTTTTCAATAATATCAATTTTATTATAAACCCGAAGGACCGGATTGCCCTTGTAGGTAAAAACGGTGCGGGAAAAAGTACCATGTTAAAAATATTGGCAGGAGTCAATAACAACCACAGGGGTACGGTGGCAGGTCCGGATGGAATGACGGTAGGCTATCTGCCCCAAGTCATGAAAGTCTCGGATGAGAGAACCGTTCGTGAAGAAGCTTCTCTTGCTTTCTCTCATATTTTTGATTTGCAGGACAAGATAGAGTATATGAACCGTCAGCTCGAAACTCGTACTGACTACGAATCCGATGATTATGCTAAGCTCATAGACGATTTTACCCAGGCCCACGAACGATTGGCCGGAATAGAAGAGACTAATTTTGAGGGGGAGGTCGAGAAAACGTTGTTGGGGCTGGGTTTTAAGCGTAGCGATTTGGATCGTCCTACTTCCGAATTCAGCGGAGGCTGGCGTATGCGCATCGAACTGGCAAAACTCTTGCTCCAGAAACCCGATGTGATGCTGCTGGATGAGCCGACAAACCATCTGGATATTGAATCTATCACATGGCTGGAAGAATTTATAACTACCCAGGCGAATGCAGTGGTGCTCATTTCACACGACCGTGCATTTATAGATGCAGTGACTAACCGTACTATCGAATTGACGCTGGGACGTATATACGATTATAAAGTAAATTACTCCAAATATATCGAATTGCGCGAAGAACGCCGTCAGCAGCAGATTCATGCCTGGGAGGCTCAACAGAAGCAAATACAGGAGATTGAAGAATTTATAGAACGCTTCAGGGCACAGGCTGCCAAAGCAGTATTGGTTCAGAGCCGTATCCGTCAACTGGAAAAGATGGAACGGATAGAAATAGATGAGGAAGATAAGTCTTCGGTACGCATCAGGTTCCAGCCGGCTACACGTTCAGGGAATTATCCGTTGACGGTGGATATGGTTACCAAAAAATACGATGATTATCTCGTTTTCGAGCATGCAAACCTCATGATTGAACGAGGCGAAAAAGTAGCTTTGGCAGGTAAAAACGGAGAAGGGAAGTCTACGTTCGTAAAATGCGTTATGGGTGAAACACCTTATACAGGTTCTATTATGCTGGGCCATAACGTAACAATCGGTTATTTTGCTCAAAACCAGGCAGACCTTCTGGATGAAGACCTCACTGTATTTGAAACTATCGATAGGGTGGCAGAAGGGGATATCAGGACTCAAATCCGGAATATTCTTGGAGCTTTCATGTTTAACCGTGAAGATTCGGACAAAAAAGTAAAAGTACTATCAGGAGGGGAACGTACGCGTCTGGCTATGGTAAAACTTTTGCTGGAACCAGTCAACCTATTGATTCTCGACGAACCGACCAATCATCTGGACCTGAAAACAAAAGAGGTTCTCAAAAATGCTTTGCTGGATTATGACGGAACTATTATTCTTGTATCTCACGACCGTGATTTTCTGGATGGATTGGTTACGAAAGTTTTCGAATTCTCAGATAAGAAAGTGCGCGAGCATATAGGGGGTATCAAAGAATTTCTTGCAAAAAAGAGAGAACTAAGTTCCTAAAATTATTTCATATATTTTAGAAGTCTTCTAGACTTTTTGTTTTTCTTTCATTTTGAGTCGCTTGCGCTCCTCGATTGTTGATTGTCATGCTGACGATAGGAA
>DQAM01000468.1 GCA_003523545.1 Dysgonomonas sp. | reverse complement strand
ACGACGCTCTTCCGATCTATCGAATTGCGGGGTAGCCCAATGATGAAGTCCCTGCAATTTAGATACTAAACGTAACTTTTGAACGGTGTACCGATTACACCTATATCATCCCACCTGCAAGATTTATGCCGCTAAGCACGGTCTGCGCAAGGTGAAAAATACATCCAAATTAACGTTTCGAGAACTGAAATCTTTTTCTTGCTTTTGGTTGTCCCGGTTTTTTACGTTCAACAACGCGAGGATCGCGGGTCATGAAACCTTCCGCTCTCAATGCAGGTTTGTCTTCGGCGTTGATTTTCACCAATGCGCGGGCAATACCTAAGCGTGCAGCTTCTGCCTGTCCTTTATATCCACCACCATTCAGGTTGATCTTTATGTCGTATTTTTCAGCTACATTCAATGTATTCAATGGCTGAGTAACCACATATTGAAGAATGGTCGATGGGAAGTAATTGCTTAATTCTCGTTTGTTGATAACAATTTTTCCGGTTCCTTCGCTAACGTATACGCGGGCTACAGCAGCCTTGCGTCTTCCGATTGCATTTATTACTTCCATTGTTATTATTTAAGATTGTTAATATCTATTGATTTGGGTTGCTGCGCCTCGTGGCTGTGCTCAGCACCTGCGTATACATGCAGGTTTTTCAGAAGCGCCGCTCCTAATTTATTTTTAGGGAGCATGCCTTTTACCACCTTAAGCACTAATCTGTCGGCACCTTTCGCCATCAGTTGGGCAGGAGTCATCTCGCGCTGTCCTCCGGGATAGCCTGTATATCTTAAATATACGCGGTCGTTCCATTTATTACCTGTAAGAACGACTTTATCTGCATTGATAATAATCACATTATCTCCGCAGTCTACGTGTGGTGTAAAACTGGGTTTGTACTTTCCTCTAAGCAGCTTAGCTACCTTAGATGCCAAACGGCCCAAAGTCTGACCCGATGCGTCCACCACAACCCACTCTTTCTGAGCAGTTGCCTTGTTGGCTGAAATGGTCTTATAAGTTAAAGTATCCACTTTTCTCTTTTTTTAATTTGGTTAATGATTTTTTACCCGACTTCACTTGTTCCACCTATCTGCTAAGGACACTGTTAAGCAAACAACAAATTATAAGTCAGATATTTATACTCACTTTTATAATAATCGGCTCGCAAAGATACAGTTTTTCTGTCAATTAGCAAAAATTTGACGCTGTAAAACCAAAGAAAATAATCTCTTGTAATTATTTATCTTACACGCTCGGCAGGTATATCTAAATTTATTACATTTGTAGTTATGTGGCACTAATACAAAAGACACTATGCAGGAACAATTTACCAGCGAAGATATCAGCCTTTTCAATAAAAAAGGAATTACAGTTGAACAAGTATCCGATCAGATAAACTTTTTCGAAAAGGGATTTCCGTTTCTCGAAATAATTAATACGGCCACTACCGAAAAAGGTATCGCAGCTATAGAAGCAGGAAACACATACCGGTATATCAATCTATGGGAGGAATACCTGCAAGGAGGTAATACGGTTGTAAAATTCGTGCCTGCATCCGGTGCAGCCAGCCGTATGTTCAAAACTCTCTTTGAGTTTCTGGACGGTATATCCGATGTACCCGAAACCGAATACGTGAGGACATTTTTCCGCGACCTGCAAAAATTCGCTTTTTACAATGACTTGAATGATGCCTGTATAAAAATTACTGAAAGGGATATTGAGGGGCTGGCTCTCGAAAACAAATTCAAAGAAATAGTACGGCTTTTGCTGACTGAGGATGGACTCAATTACGGTAATCTGCCTAAGGGCCTGCTCAAATTCCATTCATACGGGGACTACGGACGTACTCCTGTGGAAGAACACCTGGTGGAAGGAAGCTTGTATGCGAAATCTAAAAACGGGAAAGTCAATATCCATTTTACGGTTTCGCCCGAACACAGACAATTGTTCGAAAAGCTTCTCGATAAAGTTACCGGTAGTTATGAATCTTCGACTCAAGCTTCTTTCTCGATCACTTTCAGCGAACAAAAGCCCAAAACAGATACCATAGCTGTAAATCCTGACAATACCCCTTTCCGCGAAAACGGAGAGATACTTTTCCGTCCGGGCGGGCACGGTGCGCTTATCGAAAACCTGAACGATCTGGATGCCGATATTATATTCATAAAGAATATAGATAATGTGGTTCCTGACAGGCTTAAGGAAGAAGAAAGCCGGTATAAGAAAGTATTGGCCGGTTATCTGGTCGATACTCAGAAGAAAATTTTCGAATACCTGCAGACAATAGATTCGGGAGAATATACCCACGACCAGCTTCTGGAAATTCTCCATTTCACGCAGAATGAACTCAATACAAAGAATCCCGAAATAAAATATCTGGAAGACGGTGAACTGGTAGTTTACCTGAAAGAAAAGCTGAACCGTCCTCTACGCGTTTGCGGAATGGTCAAAAATGTCGGAGAACCCGGCGGCGGGCCGTTCTTCGCTGTAAACAACGATGGAAGCATATCCTTGCAGATTCTGGAAAGTTCGCAAATTGATCTGGAGGATCCCGCCAAAAAAGAGATGTTCGAACAGGGAACACACTTTAATCCCGTCGATCTGGTTTGCGGCGTAAAGGATTATCAAGGCAATAAATTCGACCTCAAAGAGTATGTAGATAAAAAGACAGGATTTATCAGCCATAAATCCAAAAACGGGAAAGAACTGAAAGCTCTGGAACTACCCGGATTGTGGAACGGCGCCATGTCCGACTGGAATACCATATTTATCGAAGTACCGTTAAGCACATTCAATCCGGTTAAGACAGTCAACGATCTTTTGCGGGAAGAACATCAGAATTAGATATACCTTCCTATCTTTTTCAATTCGCTAGACTAATAAAGATGCATCGGAGGTTGTAAGATTATTATTATCTAAATACAGAATGATATAAAGCTTTAAATGAATAGGATTGCCAACTATGGGAAATTTATTTGATATTTTTTTTAGTCACAAAGCTGATGAAAGCCGAATTGAAGAAAAATTTGAAAATTGGCTGAAAAGAATTAATAAAGAAGAAAATATAAATCCTTCTATCATCGGATTTTATTTCGGGCTTTTTATATCCGAAGATAGTTATATAATGTATTT
>DQAM01000348.1 GCA_003523545.1 Dysgonomonas sp. | reverse complement strand
AAAATGATACCTTGATAGTTGTATTTTATTTTTGAACCACCTCTTTTATGCATAAAACCCGGATAAGATGAGAATAAAGAATTTCATAGTATGTACTGCCGCACTTACCGGTGTCGATCAGGTGGTAAAATGGATTATCCAGACCTGTTTCCTGGATACACGGTTCGAAATTATTCCCGGCCTGCTCGAATTTTATCCCAAATACAATTACAGCCACAGTTATGTCAACGATCTTTTCGACATCGGTATAGGCTTTGCCCCGCATCTTCTTCTTTTCCTAGTTATACTCGCATGGCTCATACTTATGTACGGATATATAAGAACCATCCGCAGGAAAAAGATCGACGATTGCGCCTATATGTTCGGCATAGCAGGAGCAGTTTCCGCCATCCTCAGCATTTCGTTGTGGAAAGGAGTGCTCGATTTTATCTACCTCGTGCCTTTATTCGTTTTCGACCTCAAGGACTTATATATAAATGTTTTTGTAGTGCTTTTTATAGCCGGAATACTGTTTTACCGGAGTGAGCCTGTATTCAATGGTAAAGGTAAAGGGTTTCTAAATTATATCAAGAATCTTTTTACTAAAGCGAACTAATAAACTACCTGCCGAACGACATTTTATCCCATCGGAAAGTAACCGGTTCTTTTATCAGGTACGGTTTCAGGAGTTTGTAGTCTTCCGGATTCAGGTATTCCTGAATATCGTATTCAGCTTTTATTTCCTGCGAAGCGGGAACAAAGGTCAGTTTTACGGGCGTCATGTCGAGTACCGCTGCCGCATTCAGGTAGTCTTGCGAAGATATATCGACGTCTTTATGCAGATATAAGCTTTTGTCTATTACCGGAAAAAGGTCGCCCTGAGCAAGCGGCTGCCATTGCGTGGTGAAAAAGTCGATACGGCTGTCACAGGCTTTGCTGCATACCGTGTGTATCACCCCTACGATGTTTGTATTGTTGACCAAAGGCAGCAGCATCACTTGCAGCGTTCCCGCTTCGGATGTGCTCAATGCGATATAATTATCGGTCATAGCCGTCCTGACAATATCGTCGTCCAGAGTATTCGCAACGGTAATTTCGGCCGAATCCGGATGAGCCGTCAGCCTGAGTTTTTGTTCGGCATCCACACCGATCATCAGGTTTTCGGGCATGGCCATAAATACGGAAGATATAGTTTCGGGAGTTTCCTGAGCATAAATGCCCGTCCCGCTTAGAAATATCGTAAGTACAAAAATCAGTTTTTTCATTTTCAATTATTTTATCTCCTCCTAACCTCCCCGCGGGGAGAAAACAGCCTTCAAAGAAGCAGATGCGATTGCAAATAACTCCCCTCCACCGGAGGGGTTAGGGAGGCGTATTCCAATACTTTTTATTTCGTGCCCAAATATAGGAAAAACATTCCTATAAAAATTAAAACCAGGTCTATAGCCTTTCCTTTTAAGTTTTTTTCATGGAAGAACATCACCCCTCCTGCAAATGACACCAGTACCGAACCACGCCGTATCATCGACACGATGGATATCATGGCTTCCGAATCGGTCAGCGCATAAAAATAGACAAAATCGGCGGCTGTCAGGAAAAATGAGACCAACAATATGCTCCATTTCCACCGGAAAGGCGTCGATTTTTTCCGCCGGGGATACCACAACACCAGCATGACGGCCGCCATCATCAGGCACTGGTAAAAGTTGAACCAGAATTGCACCGCCGTCGAGCTGAAACGCTGCATCAGGTATTTGTCGTACAATCCGCTCATTGCACCCAACACAGCGGCCAGGAACAGGAATAGTATCCATTTGTTGCGGACAAAGTTGATGCCTTCTTTTTTTCCCGCTGCAGACAGCAGGAATAACGATACGATCGTGAGTATAACGCCCGCCCATTGATAAGGGTTCAGCCTTTCGCCGAAAATGAGCAGGGCTCCTGCCAGAGTCATCACAGGACGTGTGGCATTGATAGGCCCGGTAATGGTCAGCGGCAGATGCTTAATGGCAAAATAACCGAATATCCACGACAGCAGGACGATGACCGATTTAACAAAAATATAGAGGTGCGTCTCAGCGTTTATAGAAGGTATATAAAATAAAGAACCCGACAGTAAACAGGGCGACAAGGCAGAAACCAAAAGCAAAGGGGACAGCAGAAGCGTACAGAAAAGCGTATTGAGAAATAAAACAGGTATTACCGCATTTCCGTTTACAGACATTTTTTTGCTTATGTCATAACAACCGAGGAAAAATGCCGAAACAAACGCAAGTGTCAACCACATATCTTAAAAGAAGAATTAAAAGTTAAAAAGCTGTTGACCAACGACTAGACGAAAATGGTCTCCGGATATTCAATTTCCTCGAGAAAGAGGGCATTTCCGGGAACGGACAATCCTGCCGCATTCCGGTCTTTCGCCTCAATTATCCGGCGCATTCCGGTTTCATCGAGCTTTCCTCTTCCGGCATCCAGCAAAGTCCCTACAATTGCCCGCACCATATTCCGCAGGAAACGGTTCGCTTTTATCGTAAATATATAGTCATCATCCTGCTTTATCCATTCCGCCTGCATGATAGTACAGTTGTTTGTCTTTACATCGGTATGAAGTTTACTGAAACTGGTGAAATCTTCGTACTCGAAAAGCACTTTAGCACAGCTGTTCATACGATCAATATCAATTGCACCGTGTATTTTGTATTTAAAGGGATAGAGAAAAGGATCTTTTTCGGCAGTTATATAATACCGGTAAAGCCTTGATAGAGCATCAAAACGAGCATGTGCATCCGGCTTCACTTCTACTATTCTTTCAATAGCTATATCCTTGGGCAGAATCCTGTTGAGCCTTTCAGCAAATTGAGATAAATCTTCCGGAAGAAAATCCGCATCAAAATGAGCAGCCATCTGTTTAGCATGTACTCCGGCATCGGTACGGCCCGCTCCCACTATCTGAACAGGTGTACGAAGCAGGGTAGACAAAGCC
>DQAM01000175.1:3820-4144 GCA_003523545.1 Dysgonomonas sp. | reverse complement strand
ACCAACCACGATGGAAAAGGTATGTGGGCTAAAGTATTACATGATCAGGGTTCACAAACCATTAATGGAAATTTATATGTAAAGAATAATATCTCTTTGCCTGAACAATCATTAATATCTCCGTACCCTACCGATATTTTTCAATATAAAAACATAACTATGGGGCATTATGCCATACAATGGAATAATGATTCTTGGAGCAATCAGGGCGCTACAATGTGGCAAAGTGCATTCGGGGGAATAAAATTCTTCACAATAGGATTAATGCGGTTGGCAATACATGCAAATGGTAATGTCGGCATCGGAACAGAAAATCCACAATCA
>DQAM01000175.1:0-3635 GCA_003523545.1 Dysgonomonas sp. | reverse complement strand
AACAGAAAATCCACAATCAAAACTCGATGTTGCAGGTACTATCCGCGCTCAAGAAATAAAAGTAGAGCTTACCGGTTGGGCTGATCATGTATTTGATAAAGATTACAAATTACCTAGCCTGCAGGAGGTAAAATCCCATATTGAAAAACATAAGCATCTTCCGGGAATACCTTCCGAAAAGCAGGTTTTGGAAGAAGGTGTAAATATGGGTGAGATGCAGGCAAAGCTTCTTCAAAAGATCGAGGAACTGACTCTTTATGTAATACAACAACAGAATGAAATAGACGAACTTAAAAAGAAATTAAACGATGAATAAATATATGATCAGTTCATATAGTCATACACTTGTGAAGAAATTACTATTACTGGTATTACTCACATTCGGAATTCTGTCCGGGAATGCGAAAACTGAGCAGAAAACTGCTGTACTCAATCTCAAAAGTACTATTGTCGGTATGACTAAAAATAGTGCGGGGACAATAGGCAGGCAGATGGCAGGCAGTGAATTCTTTATTGGTTATGATGTATCTAAATTATCATGGGGGAGAGGATATTTAGAATTTGATTTATCATCGATACCCAAAAATGCAAAAATTAAAGGAGTTGGTGTTCAACTTACAAGTGCAAGTCGTTATAATGATAATTTTGACGGAAATGTAAGGCTCTTCGCCTTTGGGCCTATCCATGAGTATCCCGACATGATGCACTGGGATAACTTTTCTACGACTAAAAATAACGCCTCCACATTATTAAAAAACCAAAAATTCCAATCTCAAGCAGATTGTCCTTTTCTGGCAACTAATGTTCAGTCTAGTTTCTTTATGACTTATGTTGCTTCTCACTTCGGAAAGGATAGAATGGGTATAGGATTAGCCCTTGTAAATGAAAGCAAAACAATGTGGCTAAGTAGTAGCCAACGTGAATGTTATTTACAGATTCTTTATGAAATAGAAGTCCCTGATCAGCCTGATCCGGGAGAAAATCCCGGCGGTGAAAATCCCGGCGGTGAAGACACTGAAATAGATGACAAAAACTTCTATAAGGCTAAATTTTCTGGCCCTTTACATCTAAGAAGTGGTGAAGAAGCCATATATAGCTTCCACATTGATAGAAAATATGTTAGTATGAAGGAATGGTCATATGATACTAGATACTTTACAAAATTACCTAATCCTGCAGGATATGACAAAAGAAGTGCGTTGTTTAAGGCTAAATCTGTCCAAAACCCGCTTACTGCAAAAATATATGTAAGAGGATATAATGGTGAACTTAGACAGAAAGAAATATCAATTTATCCCGAAGGTTATTGTTATACTAACTATATTAAAGGAAAAAAGATAACATCGAGTGACACTTATTCAGGATGTATTGTAGAAATAGAAAATACCACTCTAACTAATAATGTAAAAGTGAATATTATTGGAGAAGAGTATGTCCTGATTAAAGCTCCATTCACAGCCACAGCAGGAACGGATGTTACTATAAAAATTGGTAGCAGCACTCTAAGATCAGTAACATCAACGGATATTGAGAACGAAATAGTTTCTTTAGAACAAACAGTTGACATCTATCCTAACCCTGTAACGGATGTATTGTATCTGAATCAAAAAGCAGAATCAGTACAGATGTATAATACGAATGGCCGTTTGGTGAAAACAGCCAAAAATGTTTCTCAAATTGAGGTAAGTGATTTGAGCGCAGGCTTATATATTGTAAAAATAACAGTAAACAGTAAAACTACATCACACAAGGTCATGAAGAAGTAGCAAACTCCCTTTTGCATAAATAGAAACAGTCCTGAAAATTATTTCAGGACTGTTTTTGTATATAGTATTTTCTATGCTTAACCTACGCTGCCTTCGAGGCTGATTTGGAGAAGCTTTTGCGCTTCTACGGCAAATTCCATAGGAAGTTTCTGCATCACTTCCTTTGCATACCCATTTACGATAAGCCCGACAGCGTCTTCAGTAGGAATCCCCCGCTGATTACAATAAAATATCTGGTCTTCGCTTATCTTGGAAGTTGTCGCTTCGTGTTCGATAATTGCCGTATTATTCGCAATATCCGAATAAGGGAAAGTGTGTGCTCCGCATTTATCGCCCAGTAGCAAGCTGTCGCATTGCGAATGGTTGCGGGCATTCTCCGCCTTAGAAGATACTTTCACCAAACCTCTGTAAGAATTCTGGCTGAATCCTGCAGAGATACCTTTAGATACAATACGACTTTTCGTATTTTTTCCCAAATGTATCATTTTGGTACCTGTGTCAGCTTGTTGAAAATTATTTGTCACGGCAACGGAATAAAATTCACCTATCGAATTGTCTCCGGCTAGTATACACGAAGGATATTTCCAAGTAATGGCCGAACCGGTTTCTACTTGTGTCCATGATATTTTTGAGCTTACTCCTTTACAAATACCACGTTTAGTCACAAAGTTATATACACCGCCCCTTCCCTCTTTATCTCCCGGATACCAGTTCTGAACAGTCGAATATTTTACTTCCGCACGATCCATAGTGATAATCTCCACTATAGCGGCATGAAGCTGGTTTTCGTCCCGCATCGGGGCAGTACATCCTTCGAGATAACTCACATACGAATCATCGTCCGCCACAATTAGTGTACGCTCAAACTGTCCTGTGTTAGCCGCATTTATACGGAAATAAGTAGACAATTCCATCGGGCAGCGCACTCCTTTCGGAATATATACGAAAGACCCGTCGCTGAACACAGCCGAATTAAGTGCCGCAAAGAAATTATCACGGTAAGGTACTACCGAACCCAGATATTTTTTCACCAGTTCGGGATGCTCCTGTACCGCTTCGCTGAAAGATGAGAAAATAATACCTTTCTCTGCCAGTACCTCTTTGAAGGTAGTCTTAACCGAAACACTATCAACAACCGCATCTACCGCCATACCCACAAGCTGTTTCTGCTCATGCAGAGGGATACCAAGTTTATCGAAAGTCTTCAACAATTCGGGATCGACTTCTTCGAGGCTGTTAGGGGCTATCTTCTGTTTAGGAGCCGCATAATAAATAACATCCTGATAGTTTATCTCAGGGATATCAAGATGCGCCCAATGTGGCATTTTCATTGTCAGCCAATGCCTGTACGCTTTCAGGCGGAATTCGAGCAGCCATTCGGGCTCGTTTTTCTTGGCAGAAATAAGCCGTACAACATCCTCATTCAGGCCTTTTCCTATCGATTCGGTCTCGATATCTGTAACGAAACCATATTTATATTCACCGGAGGTTACTTCCTCCAGAATTTTATCTTGATCTTCTTGCATTGATATACATCTATTTATTAGTCAGAGTACAAATATAAACAGTTTCTATTATAATGGCACTATATTATAAATTGAACTTTTCTATATCTGATTGACAACAATAAACCCGGCTCTTTTGTTTAACAAATCTTTAAACTTTTCACTCCAATTACCCCTTCTTACGGCACAATAATATGACTTGCTTTAATGCATAGCCTGTCATTTTTTAAGCTATGCATCTCATTTTTTTATTTTTTCTCACATAATTTCTTTGACTTAATTTACCAGAGATAAACACATAAGTCAGCCGTAAAATCGCGAATTCAACTTATGTAAATACTTACCTTTCATAATTTTATAAAAT
>DQAM01000176.1 GCA_003523545.1 Dysgonomonas sp. | reverse complement strand
ACAGAAAATAGAGTATCGCGAATATAAGAACTGTCGAACAAAAACAATTGGTATTGCTCAAGATGGTAAAAATGGAACTTATATACAGATTGCAAAAAAACAAATAGTAAAATTCCGGCTAAAAAGTAAATCAATAAATCCTTATATTTCATAGATGCGATTCATGGTGGTATCCAATTAATATACAAACTTATTTAAAATATGTAATATATGGTGTTAACAGTAACTTATTTCTGATGCAAAATAATCAAAACAGCCGTTGATTGTATTTCAACGGCTGTTTGTTTTATTAATAACCCGGATTCTGATTAATATTCGGATTGTAATTGACCTCACTCAGTGGTATAGGGAGGAGTTTATTGTACGATTGTGCTCCATGAACCCCTAATTCCTGTAAAAGAATATCCCATCGGTTTATGAGCATAAAATTGATTCCTTCATTGCTCATATCATTCTTTATTGTGGTTCTTACCGCTTCTTTTATTTTGTCAGTAGACATTTCTCCCGAATAAGCCGGCATGCCCTGTGAGCTATAGTAAGAATTAAGATATTCTACCGCCTCATTCTGGTTTCCGATTTCAATGGCACATTCAGCAAATGAAAGAATAATTTCAGAATATCTGATAAGGTGTGCATACTCTCCTTTACCGAAGTCGATGTTTGCGGTGTACGGGTATCCTCCGAGTATTACTGCGTTATTGGATTGGTTATTGAAAACATCTTTAGCCGGAAGCAGGCTGTATTGCCCGCTGTTTACTATCTCTTTGAGGTAGTTATATGCTTTAGTAACATCTTTATTATTCATATAATAACGTGCAAGCATGGATTTGATCACCAAGTCTGATGTGCTTTTATCAGCTATGCTTTCAATAAACTGCATCACCTCTTTGTGTGGACTGCGGTGTATATCTATAGCTTCTCCCACATCCATTTTTTTTGTTATGAGAGGTACATCACCATAATAACTAACCAAAACGGAATAAACGTAGGCAAATTGTTCCCAATGCTTTCCCGAAGTTTTATTCCACTCACTTATAATATATTTAGGGTAATTGGGCATTTCGAGTCTATCCGTTATATTCAGGAGGAGATTAATGTATTTATATCCGTTTTCCCAGGTTGGGGAACGATAAATATATTCGGATATATTGGGGAAACTAACATTAGGTTTAGTTAAATCATAATCCATAACGTAACCGGCCTGGAAGAATCCCGCAAAAATTTCGTCGAGTGTATCATTTATCTTTGGAACATCTTCCAATTTTATAAAATCATCAGCATACAATGGAGCTGGAGAAACCAGGTAAACAATTATCTCATCATTTTCCTCTACAGAAAAATATTCTAAATCCACTTTATCCTGCTCGTCGATAATTCCGTCCCCGTTGATGTCCTGAATCTTTATAGAGCCCGGAGAAACGAAGTCTAAACCAGAATTAGTCCTGTATTCGGGATAAGAATCTATCTGGCTTTGGGATGTGAAAACCCCTACCGGGATATATCCTCCATAAATGAATTTTTTGTCATCCTTTGCAACTGCATAGTAGAGTTCTCCCGAATAATTATGATTAAGAACGGCTTCACCTTCATCATCGGATTGTACTCTTTCCAAAAAAACATATTCATTATTCTTCTTATTATAAAAAGTAACTATTGCCTGACTCGATGCTGTTGCTTCTACATTATTCTCGGCTGACCATGTTTCGTTACACTCCAATACTTTAATAGTAATTTTATTTTTGTACTGAGTTATATCCTTGGCATCAGGTATCGTTTCGTCCGATATGTAAATGTAACTGTCACCAGCCTTAACGGGAACAGCAGAATTCAGGGGAATTCCATTTATCAAGACTTTACCATCCGATTTTGTAACGTAAAGAATATCATTGGCAATGCTTTTGAGCTCTGTCTCATTCCCTGTCAATGCCGACAAGTCGTGTGTTCCCTTTATAATATGGCGTTTGAGTACCTGAAGCTCAGGTTTTGAACTTTCTGCTGTACTCTTTAACGGGTTGAAACTTTTGACTGCAATGACCGTTAATTTATCATCTTCGATGTTCAAAGAAGCTGTAGAAGATTTTAATAAAGCCGTAAAATCTTTAACGTCGACTATCTTTTCTAATTCTTTAACTACTTCCTGTATTTGAACTTCCCCTTTCGAAGGAGGGGTTACCGGGTCATCATCATCACTGCATGCAGTAAATAAAGATGAGCTAAATAGACCCAAAAGTGAAATTAATAAATACTTTCTCATTTTATATTCATGTTTTTGTATCTGGTCAGAGCTTCCAGAA
Organism: Dysgonomonas sp.; assembly: GCA_003523545.1. Classification (GTDB taxonomy): domain Bacteria; phylum Bacteroidota; class Bacteroidia; order Bacteroidales; family Dysgonomonadaceae; genus Dysgonomonas_A. Next base: position 1,502 of record DQAM01000176.1, on the reverse strand, counting down.
AATAATAATCGGCATATACCAACGGTTTATCAATTTCCGAACGGTGAGGAATACTGCCGACACTGTGCATAAGTATAAAATCGGCATTAGTGCCTAATTGCGCACGATATTCCGGCGAAGCTAAAGTATAAAGTATTTGTACCGCTTTTTCAATATAGCCTTTATCTTTTGCATATTGTCCCAATTCGAAAAATGCAGAACATGTGATTGCTGCGGCTGATACATCTTTCAGATCTTTTCCCGGGAATTCTACAGCATAAGATTTCCCGACAGCTTCATAGCCTTCCTGCCCTACATTGAAATCCCATAACGGAATCATATCCTCCGGTAAATTTGCCAGATAATATTCCGCAAGTTTAACCGCCGTCTCGAGATATTGCTGGTCTTTTGTTTCGCGGTACATCATTGTATATCCATATATCAGCCATGCCTGTCCTCTCGACCATGTAGAATTATCACTGTATCCCTGGCAAGTAGCCTGATCTTTGACTGCACCTGTGATAGTATCGTAATCTACCACATGATACGAACTATAATCATCCCTGATATGATTTTTCAGAGTGCTGTTTGCGTGTATCACGGCAATGTCGTAGAATTTCTTATCTCCCGATAATTTAGAAGCTGCGAAAAGCATTTCCAGGTTCATCATGTTATCTACAATTACAGGATAAAACCATTCGGTAGTATCGTTCCAATTCTTCCGGTAATTCCACGATTTAATGGACTTTACACGATCATCATAACGGGTAGATAACGATTCGGCACTTTTTATAATGATGTCTTTATATTCAGGCCTTGGCTCTAATTTCAGAGCGTTTCCATAACTGCAATACATCATAAATCCCAAATCGTGATGCCCTGTAAACGTCTGCAGCGGTTCTAATGAGTGCGTCCACTTTTCAGCATTATTTTTCCAGAGAGTATCTCCGGTAAGTTCATATAAATACCACAACGATCCCGGGAAAAATCCCGGTGTCCAGTCATACATGTTTGTTACCCTGAGTTTACCATCATTACTCATAGTACGGGGGTAATTTTTCCCGTTAGGCTCCCCTACTTCTTCGAGCATTAATTTAGTCTGCCGGACTGCAAAATCTATATTTTCTGCAATAAACTTTTCTTTTTCTTCCTTTTGTTTATCTGTACATGCAAAATTCAGAAAAAAACAGACTGAAAGTCCACAGACCACATTTGTCACTTTAAAAAACTTCATATACTTCTTCTCTATTTAATAATTATATTATATTTTCCTTTTGCCTGCAGTTTTTTTGCTTTCAATATTATACGGTATATCTTATCACCCCACACATTCGAAAGCCGTTTGTCATCCAGGCGGATTTCCTCAAGTCCGGGTTCAAATTCTTTTATGTCATAAATAAGCTGTATAGTTTTATCTTCTACAGTAATTTTAATTTTTCCAGCCTCTGATATATCTATATCTCCCCAGGATATAAAATGAAGAATATTATAATCGGCAGGTTCCGATATATCAAAGCTGTCTT
>DQAM01000009.1 GCA_003523545.1 Dysgonomonas sp. | reverse complement strand
CAAAGGCTACCGTTATCCTATCTTCGAGACTGTCAAAGCTTACAGGCAGGGAAATGATCAGGAAACTCACTTTAATACGGCTTTCTTCTTCCCGCCGCAGGATCATTTTTACCTGGATGACGATAAAGAAAACCTGGCCGTGCTGGACAGCCTGTGGAATTTAAATCAAAAAGCAGAAGAAATAGATACCGGAAATACAACAAAACCAAGTACACTGACCTATAACTTCTATCCTAACCCGCTGGAGACTCAGTTACATATCGAATGCTTACTTGAAGCTTCTTCCGACATTACCATAACACTGCATAGTCTGGATGGTAGATTAATGAAGACAATAAAAGATCCGAAACAGCCTCAGGGATTATACCATAAAGCCATCGATTGTTCCGGCCTATCTCAAGGCACCTATATCCTCAAAATACAAACCGATAACAACTCAATCACTTCCGATAAATTAATCAAAAAATAAAACATAAATATGAAAAAAATATTGTTAATAATTTCAATACTTTTCCATTTATTAGATATAATGGGACAAATGCCAGTCATGAATCCTTATATCCCCTCAATTATTAGTGATACGTCACAAATTATAAGTATTCAATCCGAACTATCGGAAATATATACACCGGAGCTTCCCCAGATTATCCCCGCCTCTCCACAATCCAAAATGTTTGAGAAATATATTAATCATGAAGTAACAGAGTATAATGGATTACCTGTAATAGAAATCCCCTTATACGAGATCGAAATTAAAGGGCTGAAAATACCAATTAGTCTTTCTTACCATGCCGGAGGTATTAAATATTTGCAATATGACGGGGATGTAGCAGCCGGATGGTCTGTTAATGCGGGAGGTTACCGGATATCCAGAACAATTAAGGGAAAAGCAGATGAAGCATACCCTAGATATAATGAAGATGAGTATAACTCCAAGAGTCCTGAAAAAAGTACGACCTACTTTGGATATTTAGCCTCTATTGCGCACGACGAAAATAGTATAGATGAATACATGAGTGCTTGTAAGAATACTTACAATTATCCTTATTTAGATGGAGAGTATGACCATTTTAGCTATATGATTCCAGGAAAAAGCGGACAATTCTTGATAGTCGATAGGGATAATAGAAGTACGAGAAAAGTAGTTGGGACTAATCCGTACGACCAGATCATACTTGCTAATACAGCAAATTTATACCTAGATGACATGTATATAGTTGATACAGACGGCTTCACCTATTACATGGGTAAACATCCTGTAACTTCTGATATATTATCAGAAGGTCCGCATGCAGCTAGTCCATATAGAACGGGATGGCCTCTAAGGCAAATAAAATCACCATATAACGAGACGGTTGAATTTGAGTATGTTAAACATAATGTATCTCATGACCGCACAGATGTATTTTCGGATGATTATAACACATTTCAGGTAACACACGCTACTATTACTTCTGATGATCAAGGTGCTTTGTGGAATACAGCGGCTCCGGAAAGTTACAGTTTTCCTCCGACTTTTGAAAAATCATATGGAAATCTATATGAGACATGCTTTATAAGTGAGATCCGTACCAATAAAGAAATTATTGAGTTCGTTCGCTATCGTTACGATATGTACTCGACAGACTATGTATTAAGATATATTATAATAAAAACAATAAGCGGAGAAGAAAGAAAAAGGATATCATTTTCTTATAATCCTCCTGGGGCGGATCATCGTTTATTAGAAAGTATAACAATAGATAACCAAGTATATAATTTTACTTATTATGAACTGCCTGATAATGGACAATCTCAATATTTATATTCAGATATATGGGGCTATTATAAAGTCTCTAGTCAAGTCAATTCTCAATTAAATTATCTGGACGAAAGGTATAAAAATGATGAGATAGGAACATTATCTGGAAGTAAAAAACTTAAGGATCTTTCTCATTGGCAATCCCAAATGGTATGGGTAAACCGGGAATCTAATGACAATACGTCTCATGCGTTTTCCCTAAAGACAATATTCTACCCAACAGGAGGCTATACAGAATACATATATGAACCTAATCAGTATGAAGATTGGTCTAAGCCCGAAAGACCTGTAATTATAGGAGCCGGTCAACGTATAAAGAAAATTATATCAAAGACTGATAATGCATCAAAACCAATAACAACTGTATTTAAATACGGAGAAAATGAATGTGGGTATAGCTATATGAATCAACTTAACAGAAGTAAAATACACCATAATTATGTAAAAGAACATCATACTATAAATGTGGAAACTGTAGGCATTGCATATCATCAGCGAATAACAACGACAGCTAATTATAGTAGCAGAAAGTCTTTTGAGTCTGATCTAAATGCTGAACCAGGTATTGTATATTCTCAAGTGGCAAAATATCAATACGATGGAAATGAGCACTTAGGCAAAACTGTTTCATATTACAATGTCGATTCCGGTTTGCCATACGGGACCTCCCAATATAGCTGTGGATCAAATAATAGCCATTTCAATCATTCAGACAGAGATTATGTAAGTACCTATTATATGGGGAAAAAAGCATTTATGGATAGTACAAAAGTATACGACAGAACCAATAATTTGATACAGAAAGAATTATACAAACACAGTTGGAATTCATCGTCAGGCACCTTCAATGGTGTAAGGGCTAGTCAGATTGGCTCTATTGTAGGGAGTGGATGGAGTTTATATTTTATACATAACGATCTTAATAGTATTTTACATGCAGATCTTTTTGTCAGTATGAGAACTTGGACAAATATAAAAGGAGTCGCTCTTCTCACCAATAAAATAACTACAACATATGAAGGAGGAAAAGCAATAACAACAGTTCAAACAAATCACTATAATTCGAAAAACCAGTTATCTCAAATGTTTCAAACTAATAGTACAGGTGCTAATATAATAAAAACATATAAATATCCTTTTGATTTCAATATATATCCATATACCGAGATGGTATCGAAAAATATGATATCTACGGTTATCGAGCAAACCACTAAGAATAATAATAAAGTTATCGGCTGGAAAAAAAATCATTACTTCCAAGATGCAATAAAAACGAATAATTTGATTTTGCCTCAGAAAGTAGAAACA
>DQAM01000010.1 GCA_003523545.1 Dysgonomonas sp. | reverse complement strand
CCAGAAATACATCTGTAGTTTTTTCCGTTACTCCGGATTTTAGTCCTCCGAAAACGCCGCCGATACACATCCCTTCTTTGTCGTTGCAGATCATAAGGTCTTTATCGGTTAGTGTTCTTTCAAGTTCGTCGAGAGTTATAAACTTAGTTCCTTCCGGAAGTGTTTTTACAATGACTTCACCTCCGGATATTTCGTTGGCATCGAAAGCATGCAGGGGATGCCCCAGCTCATGCAGTACATAATTAGTAACATCGACTACATTGTTAATAGGACGTAAACCGATAAGAGACAGCCTATCCTTCAACCAGTCCGGGCTTTCTTTTACTTCAACGCCTTTTATGGTTAATCCCGAATAACGGGGGCATGCTTCTGTATTTTCTACACGGACGGGAATGCCTCCTTCGCTGATATCTATTTTAAAACGGCTTACATCAGGTCTTTTCAACCGGGTATTTATCCCGTTTTGAAGTAAATAGGAATACAGATCACGTGCTATACCGAAATGCGATGTTGCATCCACACGATTCGGAGTGATATCTACTTCGAGTATATAGTCGCTTTTTATATTGTAGTAATCTTTGGCGAGAGTTCCTACTTCCGCATCCTGCGGTAATACGATAATACCGGCATGACTTGTGCCAATACCTATTTCATCTTCGGCGCATATCATACCGAACGATTCTACACCGCGGATTTTGGATTTCTTTATAGTAAATGATTCGTCACCCGAATAAAGTTTTGTACCTATAAGTGCAACTACCACTTTTTGTCCCGCTGCCACATTCGGTGCTCCGCATACAATTTGTAAGGGCTCGCCTTGTCCTACATTAACGTTTGTAACGTGTAGATGATCAGAATCGGGATGATCTACACTAGTCAATACCTCACCGATAACCAAGCCGTCAAGTCCACCTTTTATGGTTTGTATTTCTTCTACGCCGCCTGTTTCAAGTCCGATCGAGGTCAATGCTGCTGCGAGTTCTTCTGGCAATAGGTCGAAATCCACATAATCTTTAAGCCAGTTGTATGAAATATTCATATTTCAATAGTTGTTTGCTGTTTGATTACCAGCTGTTTATAATATTGTATTATACATTTCTATTTTTAGATTGCCAAAATTACAAAATTTTATTGGTGTATCCCACAAAAAGGCGTTTTGAAGAAAAGAAATATATCCTTTAATTGTTAAAAATACACATATTAGATAAAATCTATAACTATTTCAATGCTTGATTTGTTAATACATTCAGAAAAGCTTTACTGTTAAAATAACATATATACAGATAACACAGACTTTGTATTGTTAAAAAGAACCGTTACCTTTGCGGGTGCGATTTACAAAAACGGCTGGTTTTAAGCGTAAAACCGTTTCCGAGACACGGAGAAGTCTTTTATCTATATATGTTAGCATTTATTTAAAAGACTTTAGTAGTAACCAAAATTTTTATTTATGAAGTATTTGAAGTACTTGTTGATTGCCGGGGTTTTGTTGACAATAACATCTTCCTACACAACAAGAAGTTCGAGGCTTTCGGAAGGTATTTACCCCGGAAACGTTATGCCTGGATTAGTATTAAATGGTGATTCCGGCAAAACTTTCAGTCTTGAGCACTTAAGAGGCGTCAAAGTGCTGGTAAACTTTTGGGCTGCTTATGATGCAGAATCCCATATCAAAAATGTCCAATTTTGGAATGCTTTACAGCAGAAGGACTATCCGATGCAAATGTTGTCGGTGTCATTTGACAAGAGTAAAGGTGTTTACGAAAAGACATTAAAATTGGATGGAATCGATGCCGGATATCATTTTTATGATGTGAAAGGTAAAGATTCCGAAGTTTACAAAACGTACAAGCTGGATAATGGTTTCAAAAATTACCTGTTAGACGAAAATGGTGTAATTTTGGCAATGGACCTCAATCCTCATGAATTGGAAAACTATTTTAACTAAATGTATTTTAAAGCTGTTCTGAAGAGAGCAGCTTTTTTTATATAAGTAATTTAAAATAATAAAAGGATTACCTTGATTACAGATAATCCTTTCTATTTTTTAAGCAAGATTACAAACTATATAACTTTAGAAGTTTCTTTTAACTGGATTTCTTTGATAATGTCTTCGGTCATGGCATCCAGATTGAAATCGGGCTGCCAGCCCCATTCCTCACGCGCACTGTTGTCATCCATGCTATTTACCCACGAATCGGCAATGTCCTGGCGGAAGTCAGGGTGATAAGTAATTTCGAAATCGGGAATAATCTTGCGTATCGAATTTGCAACATCGGCAGGCGTTACACTGAATGCAGTGACATTATAACCTGTCGCATTTTTCAGCTTGTTTTTGTCGGCCTGAAATAACTCGGTTGTTGCTTTGATACAGTCCGGCATGTACATCATAGGCAGCATGCTGTCTGCACGGAGGAAACAATCGTATGATTTCTGCTTCACTGCATCAAAATAAATAGCAACTGCATAATCGGTAGTTCCTCCTCCGGGAGGGGTCTTATGGCTTATAATACCCGGATAACGGAGCCCCCTGATATCCATTCCATAATGCAGATTGTAATAATTTCCTAAAAGTTCGATTGCAACTTTTGTAACACCATACATGGTAGTAGGAATCAATACCGTCTTTTGAGGAGTATTTTCTTTAGGCGTATCGGGTCCGAATACAGCCATAGAACTAGGAACAAGTATGCGTTCCAATTTTTTCTCGCGGGCAACTTCAAAAATATTGACGCTCCCGTTGATATTTACGTTCCAAGCCAGTTGAGGATTCTTTTCTCCCACTGCCGAAAGTATGGCAGCCAGATGGACAACAGCATCGATATTGTATTTATCGATAGTCTCTGCAATAGCATTTTTATCCAATACATCAAGATGCACAAATGGTCCGCTCTCGCGTAAATCAGTACTTATCTTGTCTGATACATCCGAAGCGATAACATTATCGTTTCCGTAAATTTGGCGGAAAGCTAAGGTCAGTTCAGAACCTATTTGACCACCACATCCTGTAAAAAGTATTCTCTTCATATATTATTTTAATACACCTAATTTTTTTCCGATTTTAGTGAATGCCGCAATACATTTATCGAGATGCTCAGTCTCATGTCCTGCCGACAGTTGTACGCGTATGCGAGCTTCCCCTTTGGGGACTACGGGATAATAAAATCCGGTAACGTAGATGCCTTCTTCGAGAAGTTCGTTTGCCATGTCCTGAGATAATTTGGCATCGTAAAGCATAACGGCACAGATAGCCGACTGAGTCGGTTTGATGTCGAACCCGGCAGCTTTCATCTTGGATACAAAGTAATCCACATTTCGGTGGAGTTTATCCTGGCGGTCGTTGCTTTCACTCATCATCTCGAACATACGTATTCCCG
>DQAM01000011.1 GCA_003523545.1 Dysgonomonas sp. | reverse complement strand
CAAGGCTTCCGACAATTTATATTTGCTGAACAAATCGTTCATCTCTCCGATGGATTTGGATAATACAGAATCAAACCATTCGATAGCAATTTTTGCCGATTCGGGCTGTTCGATATTCTTATCCACTTCCCATCCTTTTACCAAACGAAAAGCGTTCCATATCTTGTTATTGAAATTACGTCCTTGCTCGCATAGCGATTCATCGAAAGGCAGGTCATTGCCTGCAGGAGAGGTCAGAAGCATACCCATACGGACACCATCTGCACCATATTTATCCATCAGTTCGATCGGATCGGGAGAGTTACCCAGCGATTTAGACATTTTCCGCCCCAGTTTATCACGTACTATTCCTGTGAAGTAAACATTATGAAAACATGCCTCCTTGCGATACTCATAGCCCGACATGATCATACGCGCTACCCAGAAGAAAATTATCTCAGGGGCAGTAACCAAGTCATTTGTGGGGTAATAATAATTGATATCCTCATTATCCGGCTGATTTATACCATCGAAAACGGATATAGGCCACAACCAGGAAGAAAACCATGTATCGAGGCAGTCTTCATCCTGACGTAAACTGAAGCCTCCCCTATCCCCTCCTAAGGAGGGGTACTTAGCGACAACTAACTCTCGGGCTTCTTCCTCACTTTGAGCTACCACAAAGCCCCAGCTTCCCCCTTGGGGGGGACTGAGGGGGGCGTCAATATAATAAGCCGGTATACGGTGTCCCCACCACAACTGACGGCTGATGTTCCAGTCTTTTATATTCTCCATCCAGTGGCGGTACATATTTTTGAATTTGGCCGGATGGAATTTTATAGTATCATTTTCTACCGCTTCCAAGGCCGGCTTTGCCAGATGTTCCATTTTGAGGAACCACTGCATGGAAAGCTTCGGCTCTATAGGTACATCGGTACGTTCAGAATATCCGACTTTATTAGTATAAGCTTCTACCTTATCGAGTAATCCCAGATCATCCAGATCTTTCTCTATCTTTTTGCGGACATCGAACCTATCCATACCTTCATACTGAAGACCATACGCATTCAACGTACCATCGTCATTGAAAATATCGATTGACTCCAGATTATGTGTTTGTCCCAGCATATAGTCGTTTACGTCGTGTGCGGGAGTCACTTTCAGGAATCCTGTTCCGAATTCGGTATCTACATATTCATCTTCGATAATCGGAACGATACGGTTTACAATCGGTACAATTACTTTTTTACCTTTCAGATGGGCTGTTTTTTCATCATTCGGGTTTATCGCTACAGCTACATCCCCGAAGATGGTCTCGGGACGGGTAGTGGCTATGACAATGTAATCTGCCCCCTCAACTCCCACATAGGGGGAGCTTTGCAGAGCAGATTCTATTTTCTTCAAAACAGAATCTGTATCTGCTATAATTTCTTCGTTTGTTAATCTTAAAACCTGATAGCCCAGATCTCTTAGGATTTCATCTCTTTGCTGATCCGCTTTTTCTATTTCGGGCTCATTGTGATATTTTCCGTCAACTTCAATAACTAACTTTTTATCTAAACAGATAAAGTCGACAATAAAATTATCTATTATATGCTGTCTTCTGAATTTATCTCCCAATTGTTTCTTCCGAAGCATTTCCCATAAAATACTTTCAGCTTCCGTAGAAAACTGACGTAACCTTTTGGCATTTTCTTTTAATAAACCATAATTTTCCCATTTTGCCGTCTGATATTTAGGAGAATCAGAACTCCCCCCTTGGGGGGCAGGGGGGGCAATCATATACCTCAGATAATATAACTTCCCATGCTCTTCTTTATGGATTACTTCTTCATCAGATACTGCTGTTTTCGCGGCGGGGTCCCAGTTGACCATACGCACGCCGCGATATATCATTCCTTTATTATAAAGATCAATGAAAACCTTTATAACACTTTTCGAGCGTTTTTCATCCATCGTGAAACAAGTACGCTCCCAGTCGCACGAAGCTCCCAGCTTTTTCAACTGCTCCAGGATGATACCGCCGTGTTTGTGAGTCCAGTCCCATGCGTGTTCAAGGAATTCCTCACGGCTAAGGTCATTTTTATTTACACCTTCCGAAGCAAGTTTAGCAACCACTTTCGCTTCAGTAGCTATAGAAGCATGATCTGTGCCGGGTACCCAGCAAGCATTTTTCCCCATCATACGTGCACGGCGCACTAATATATCCTGGATGGTATTGTTCAGCATATGCCCCATGTGCAGTATCCCTGTCACATTAGGCGGGGGAATGACGACTGTATAAGGTTCCCTTTTATCGGGTTCTGAATGGAAAAGATTATTTTCCATCCAATACTTATACCATTTGTCCTCTACCTCAGCAGGATTGTACTTGCTTGCTATTTCCATAATATAAATAGTTTAAACGAACTTTTTGAAGCACAAAAATACAAAATAGTTATAAATTTCTATCATCAAATTTACTTTGCATCCGCATAACTAATAACAAACGGTGAAGAGTTGTTGCTACTTGTTATCTCAACAGGATAATTATACTCATTATAAGTATATATTAATTCTTCCGTATCTTGTTCATGACTGGTTTCATCAGAATCAAAATAGTCTAAATAATAGTCTAATTTCATCTGATTCGCATTATTTAAATAAGGGCAAAGTGTACTGAACAGGTATTGAACTAGCCACTGCGGGGTATTTATATTTTCCAGAGCATTTTTGTATTGGTTATCAACAGGATATTCATATTTATAAATAATAGATTCACTCATTTTTTTATCCGCCCAAAAAGTCCTGGTATCTTTTTTTATCCCCGAAAGCTTACCATCCGGGTAATATATGTAATAGATCGGAAGAG
>DQAM01000005.1:1935-5499 GCA_003523545.1 Dysgonomonas sp. | reverse complement strand
TCTCCACAGATTCGGAACTAAACCTGATGAATGAAATAAGGAGACTTCCTTCTGCTAAATACCTTCTGGTTCTTGAATCGAAGGACGATAAAGGGAGAGATGTTACTTCGCGGAATTATTTCGTTCTCTATTCGGAAGATGATAAGAATCCTCCTATCGAGACAAACGAATGGGTGATTAATAAACAAACCTCTTTCGGTCCTTCAAAAGATGCAGAAATTATCTTCGGCGTATCGGCTCCGGAAGCAACGATACTATATGATATACTAAAAGGGAACAAATTACTGTCACGCGAGCAATTCACCCTCAGTAATGCGAATAAAAAACTGGTAATCCCTTACAAGGAGGAATATGAGGACATGATAACTGTTGCATTGACGTATGTAGTAGATGAAAAAGCATATACCAAACAAATCGTCCTTAACAAGGAAAACCCGGATACCGAACTGAAAATTAAATTCGAAGTATTCAGGGACAAACTCCGTCCGGGCCAGCAGGAAGAATGGCGAATCTCAATAAAAGACAATCAGGACAAGCCTGTTTTAGCCGAACTTCTTGCATCCATGTACGACAGTTCGCTCGATAAACTTCGTCCCGTGACTCCGTGGAGTATAAGGAGATTTGTACAACCCTATGTTCATCCTTCTCTATTCAGCAGTAATTCCTTCAATAGGTTGTATAATACGTGGACCGCTCCGTTTAACAGTAAAAATATCCCCTCTTACAAATGGGATATGCTTAAATGGTTCGGATTTAACATGAGCAGTAATTATATGCTTTACGGTGCTACGGGCGGAGTCCGGGTCAGAGGAGTAGCTTCGATGAGTAAACAATCTGCACCCGTAATGATGAAAGACAAAAGGGTTGTGCAGGAATCAGCTTCTGCCGATCAGGCCCAATTTACAGTTTCAGTTATGGAACTTAGTGAACATTCAGTGGAAATTGCTGATGATGCGATGGAATCGGGAGGAGGACAAGCCCCGCAGATCCGGAGTAATTTTAACGAAACGGCTTTCTTCTATCCTCAACTGAAAACCAATGAGAACGGCGAAACTATCATCAGCTTTACCGTACCCGAAAGCAATACGACCTGGAAATTCCGGGCGTTGGCTTATGACAAGGAACTGAACTCGGGTACGCTTGAAGCAATTACCGTATCTCGTAAAGAGCTGATGGTTACTCCTAACCTGCCTCGCTTTATCCGCCACGGCGATAAGACAAGTATTTCGACCAAGATTTCCAATCTTTCCGATCATGCATTGGGGGGAAAAGTAAGAATAGAATTCTTCGACCCGTTAACAGACCAGATTAAAGATATTAGAATAGCCGATCAGTATCAGGATTTCAACCTTGAAAAAGATGCATCATCTTCCGCAACATGGATGTTCGATGTTCCGTCCGATATCGAGATGCTTGGAGTAAGGATTATCGCCGAAAGTGCATCCTTCAGCGATGGCGAACAACATGTATTATCTGTACTTCCTAACCGTATGCTAGTTACGGAGAGTATGACCATGAACGTAAACGGCCCTCAGACAAAAGATTTTGTGTTCGATAAATTAGCAAACAATAAATCCAACTCATTATCCAACTACCGCTTGACTCTGGAATATACAGGTAATCCGGCATGGTATGCAGTGCAGGCTTTACCGACATTAAGTAATCCAACTAACGAAAATGCGGTCAACTGGTTTGCAAGTTATTATGTAAATACATTGGGTTCGGCTATAACACAGCAATACCCGAAAGTTACCAACATGATTAAAGCATGGAAACAGCAGGGCGGAGACAAAGAAACTTTGATATCGAAACTTCAAAAGAACGAAGAACTGAAAGCCATATTGCTCGAAGAAACACCATGGGTACTAGATGCTAAAGACGAAACCGAACAGATGAACCGCTTATCCATATTATTTAATCTGAACAATACAAAAATGCAGACCGACCAGGCAATACAAAAACTGAAAGAACTTCAGAACGCCGAGGGCGGATGGTCATGGTATAAAGGTATGTATTCGAACAGAAGCGTAACGCAGTATATCCTTTACGGTTTCCACCAATTGATTGAACTAGGTGCGGTGCAGTATCCTTCCGAAGTTAAAGAGATGCAGATGAGCGCTCTGAGATATCTGGATACGAAGATTAAAGAAGATTTTGCCAATCTGAAAAAACAAAACAAAGACTGGCAAAAAATCACAAGTATATCCACAAATCAGCTTGAATATATGTATGTACGTTCTTTCTATCGCGACATTCCTATCGACCAGCAGGCACGTGAAGCCGAAAGATTCTATACATCCGTTGTGGAGAAGAACTGGACTAACCTTAATCTTTACGAACGTTCACTGTTAGTAGTATTGAGCCAAAAGAATGGAAATAAGCAATTATCCGCTCAGATAATGCAGTCGATACGAGAGCATGCTACAATCAATGAAGAAATGGGAATGTTCTGGGCAAATAATACTAACCGCGTGTTTATGGGACAATCGGCTGTTGCCGTGCATACCTTCATTATGGATGCTTTCAAAGAAACAAATGCTCCGGCTAATGAAATGGATATGATGAAACAATGGCTTCTCAAACAAAAGCAAACGCAGGTTTGGGAATCTACGCATGCAACTATCGATGCGATATATGCATTATTAAATACGGGAAGCGACTGGCTTGCAAATTCTGGAGAATCGAAAATAACGGTCGGAAAACAAACTGTCGAACCTGAGAATAAAGAGTTGGGAACCGGCTATTTCAAAGAATCGTGGTCTGCCAATGAAATCAAACCCGAAATGGGAAAAGTCAGGATTGAAAAAACTGATAACGGTCCTGCTTGGGGTGCTCTTTACTGGCAGTATTATGAGGACCTGGATAAAATTACAGGCCAAAGCGGTGAATTGAATGTCAACAAAAAGATTTTTGTTGAAAAATCAACTGCTACCGGTAAAACGCTTGTGGAAGTTACGGAAAGCAATCCTTTGGCAGTAGGTGACAAAGCTGTCATCAGACTGACTGTACGTGTCGACCGCGATATGGAATTTGTCCAGCTGAAGGATATGCGGGCATCCTGCTTCGAACCTATCGAGACTATATCAGGACTGAAATGGCAGAATGCAACCTATTATTATCAGTCGACTAAAGACGCTTCTACCAATTTCTTTTTCGATAATCTGCGTAAAGGGACTTACGTATTCGAATATCCGGTGTATGTAAACCGTACAGGTGAATACTCTAACGGAATCACCACCATACAGTGTATGTATGCTCCCGAATTTGTATCTCATACGGCAGGCATAAAAGTTGTAGTCAAGTAAATTACAATAATATTTTAATCAAAAAAGAGATGCTGATAATAGTATCTCTTTTTTGTTAAATAGTAATTCGACAAAAAGAATGTTCCAGCAGTGAGATAAATAATATCAAAAATTTGGTTATTTTTGTAACAGTATAATATTTATTGATTTCCGGTTTCGCAGAATGGATATTTTAAAAAAAATAAGCGGATATATTTTAAGCAGGTTTACCAAGATACAGTTGGCGCTTATCCTGTTGCTTATTGTATGTGCTTTTGTG
>DQAM01000005.1:0-1821 GCA_003523545.1 Dysgonomonas sp. | reverse complement strand
ATGTGCTTTTGTGATCAGCGACAGCAATATATTCACCCGTTTTGGGTATGATATGGAAATCCGCGACCTCAAAAGTCAGATAAAATATTACCGGGAAAAAACCGTGGAAGATAAGAACAAACTTCAGGAACTACGCTCCGATAAAGATAATATCGAAAAATTTGCCCGTGAGAACTATAAAATGAAACGTGATAACGAGGAAATATTTGTTTTCGAATAAATAAAAGGGCAAAAATGAGCAAATTCTTAAGCGACAAAACCAAAGATTTTATTTTCAAAGCTTCTGCTGTTCTCATTCTGATTGCAGCTGTCGTTTATATGTTTAATCAAACGGCTGCTTCGTACACCATGATTATCGGTGTAGCAGGGTTCGCCCTTACTACTTTTTTTTCGCCTTATCCGGGTAAAAGCATACGGGGTAAACGCCTGTATAATATACAGATATTCGGCATCGTATTTATGGTAATGAGTACTTATTTCATGTTTGTAGGCCAGAACGCATGGATTGTGCTAATGCTGATAGCCGCTATACTCACCTTGTATGCTTCTGTACTGCTTCCCAAAGTATATCAGAAAGAACTGGACGATGAAGAAAATAAGAAACCATAACAATAAATACCTGTAAAGAATTACCCTATTTTTAAATAGTTATTCATTGCGAAAAAAAATCAACAGCCCTAATAATTCCGGTAAAGATGCCGAGTCCATTATTCTGGACATAGCAGCTCTCCCACCCTATTCTCTTCAAAAAATACTCGATATAATATATATCGAAAATTATCCGAAGGGATACATATTATTTCACGAAAACAAAAAAGATCGGGATATTTATTTTATACATCACGGAATAGCCAGGGTTTACTACCTGCATGACATTACGGAAGTGAATCTGATGTTTGGGATAGAAGGAGACAGCCTTATATCCCTTAAAAGTTATATCGAGGATAAACCGGGTTACGAAACGGTCGAATTATTAGAAAAAAGTACATTATTCAGATTGAAATATCAGGACTTACAGCAACTTTATAACGAAGATATTGCCATAGCCAACTGGGGAAGGAAAATTGCTGAAAAAGAACTTATCAAGACAGAAGAACGGCTTATATCACGGCAATTCAGGACAGCCAGTCAACGATATGCTGAACTTATGGAGAAATCACCTTACCTCCTGCAAAGAGTCCAGTTAGGACACATCGCATCCTACCTGGGTGTAAGCCAGGTAACATTAAGCCGGATACGTGCCGAAATCCGATAATCATTCATTTTTTATCATTTGTAAAAAAGACGGGGATTAATTTTTCCGAACTTTGTACCTGCTAAACAAATTAGAAACAAAAATGAATTGGCTTATACTTATTATAGCAGGACTTTTCGAAGTAGGATTTACATTCAGTCTGGGAAAAGCTAAAGAAGCGGCACCCGGTACAGAAACTTTTTTATGGTACGGAAGCTTTATATTATCCCTTACCATCAGTATGTTTTTGCTTGTGAAGGCAACTCAAATGCTCCCGATGGGAACAGCTTATGCCGTATGGACAGGTATCGGAGCAGTAGGAACTGTACTGATGGGGATTTTCTTTTTTAAAGAGCCGGTAGATGTGTGGCGTATATTCTTTATCTCGACGCTTATACTTTCTATAATCGGATTGAAATTCGTATCCCCGCATTAAGTTTAAAGAAAAAGGGGCTGTCCCCAAAAAGTAAATTGCACTGTTAAAATATTACTTTATTTTGTCATCCTGACCCATGGGAAGGATCCTTTTGCAACAAAAGATGCTTCACTATCTGTTGAGTCGCCTTCGCTCCTCGATTTTCAATTCA
>DQAM01000504.1:4812-10727 GCA_003523545.1 Dysgonomonas sp. | reverse complement strand
TTCCGATTCTTTTGATTGTACACCTGTTTCCACTTCGATATTACTAATCGATTGCTTCTTTTGGAATGCGTCATCATCGGGAGTTACCGTACCTCCGCCTATAAAAATTACCTGATTAGGATTACCATAATAATTATATTGGTCGTTCAGGAAAGAACCGCTGAGGTACCAATCGGCAGATTCGAATTTATGGTTGTAACGGAGTTTTACCATGTTCTCCATATCCTTTGCTTTCACTTTATCAAAATCATATCCGGTCTTTTCTGCGTATTTAATCCGGGCATCGGTAAAGCTGTGGGTAGCGAAAATATCCAGGCGGTCGTTATCGCCGTCTACTATTCTGTATCCTAAAGCTCCCTCCAAATTGATGTACATGCCTGCACCGAAGCGGAAATATCCCCGGTGTTTGCTGTAATCGATACCCGTCTGTATATCTCCCGAACCCGGATTACCTATCGGGTAAGAACTGAAATTCACACTTGGAAGCGCGTTCTCGAAATTAATGTCGTATTGCCTTTGTTGCGGGCGGTGCAGGGACGGTAAAGTATTGACTTTAGACGCGTCCTGAATGGTCGGATTGTATTCCCTCTCAAGATATACCTGACGGTTCAGTACAGTATCCTTTTTAGCTGTGGATTGAGCCGAAACATTTACGGTAACCAAAGCGGTTATGAGAAAAGAGGCTATAATTGTTTTATATATTTTATTCATCAGTTTTCTGCTTTTAAATCTTGGTTTTACTTTTCTGGTTTAGAAAACAAATATTATTTGAGCGCCTCGAGACGGCTGTTAATCATTGTTGTAATATCCGGTTCGTTCCCGTTATAGTTTTCGCGTAGGCTTTCCAAGTATTGTTTCGCTTGGAAATTATCCCCTTTCGCCTGATAAGTATCTGCCAGGACGATGATTGCCCTTGCCATCCAGTATCCGTGGGGAGTATTCTGCTTCATGAAAGAAACCACTTGTTGCTCTGCACTGTCATACGAACCTGCTTTGTAGTAAGTATCAGCAAGTATATACTGCGCTTCTGCACCGTAAATACTCCGTGTATCAGCAGCTGCCTTTTGCAAATCAGGAACAGCCTGATTATTATTACCTGAGTTAAGATGAGCCTTCGCCCGGTATAAAAAGGCTTCGTTCAGGATTTCTGGTGAAGTCTTATCATTAGCTATCAGTTGGGATGCTACCTGTATCACTTCATTTTCGTTATTCAGGGTGTGGGCTGTTTTAAGAATTCCCGATTGAGCTGTCGTACGGTCTTCATTACTGACTGCTATGTTTTCAAGCTGTTTGTATGCGTTGTAAGCGGCTTGGTTATTACCTCGTTCCAACTGCATTTGTCCTACCAAAGCAAACGCCCTGTTCAGATTCTTGGAAGTACCCGAATTGATAGCACTGTTGAACTCGGACAGCGCCCTGTCGTAATCCTTATTGTCGTAAGCAATATAGCCAATATAGAAATGCGCATCTCCCGCAAAACTTCCGTTCGGATACGACCGCAGATAATCAGCCATGGCATTGGAAGCTTCCGATGTCCGTCCTTTCAGGTAAACGCTTTCCGCAGCAAGGTATGTCAGGGAGTCCTGCCTGCTGGTGCTTATGATAACACCGCTTCCCAATGAATTGACGAAGTTGGCATAGGACGATATATCGTTGATATCCCTGTAAATTCCTTCAAGGCTCTGTATAGCTGTGCGTGCTTCTTCCGTATTTTTATATCTTTGCGCCACGTTTTTATAAGCTTGAATAGCCTGTTGGGTATTGTTGATGTTATAATAAGATTGTCCCAATTGAACGCCTGCCTGCGGGGCTATATTCGAATTGGGGAAATCTCTTAGTAATTGGTTCAGAACCTGTACAGCGTCCTGTTCGCGGTTGAGCATAATCAGTGCGCGGCTTTTCTCGAACAGAGCCTCATCTACATATTGAGAATTAGGATATTTCCGCATCATGGCATCCAGAGCGGTAATCTTTCCGGTATAATTGCGTTGTAACCCCATGACAAATGCCTTCTGAAAATCGGCATATTCTGCGCTCTGGCTGTTCGATTGGGAAGCCTGCGCGTACATTCTTTCAGCTTCGGTGAAGTTACGGTTGTACAGATAACAATCACCCATACGGTTGAGGGCATCCGAATAGGTCAGGTTCTGCCTGTTTCTTTCCTGAGAAGTGTATTGCCGGAAACTGTTGAGAGCCTGATTGTATTGTTTCAGGTTGAAGTATGCATATCCTAGATTATACAAAGCGTTTGTATAATTTTCGGAAGAAGTATGGGAAGCGGAAATGTAAGCCTGATAATCTCTTATTGCAGACTGATTATCGTTTGTGCGATAATAGGTTTCGCCACGCCAGAAATAAGCTTCATTTTTAGATTTAGCATCGTAATTTCCCATGTTTATACAAGCGTTGAAGTCCTGTATTGCCTGGTTGTAATTACCGTCTATAAATGCCTGTGCTCCCAACTGGAAGAGGATAGTCTGCTTTGCTTCGAGAATCTGCCGTCCCGGTGAGCGCATTTGGCTGATTACGTTCAATGCGGCTTCATAATTGTTAGTAGAAAGCAGGGTAGAAGCCAGCTGGTTATTAATTTCATTGGTATATTTTGAATTCGGATATTCGTTGAGGAAACGTTGCAGAACAGTTATCGACTGGTCGAACAGCGACAACGAAGTTTTGTGTACCAACATGGCGTAGTTATACAATGCGATTTCGCTGATAGAAGGGTCGAACTTAACCCTCGATGCAGCATCGAAAGCCATCAGGGCATTGTTGTTATCCCCGATTTTGAGATAATTTTGTCCCAATAACATATATGCTGCCTGTCCCAATTGGTCGTCTTTGGAGGCTGCAAACTGCAAAGCCTCTATTGCCCGTGGCGGATTGTTTGTCTGGCTGTAGGCAGTTCCCAGCTGGAACATATCTTCCCGGAAAGGACGGCTTTCCATAGAAAGGTATTTTTCGTAATTGCTTATCGACTGCTGGATATTATTCTGGCGGTAATAGCTGTTTCCCAGAATACGGTAAACTTCTGCCGAGTTCTGGTTATTCGGATATTTATTCAGATAATCTTGCCCAGCCTTAGTTGCATTGTTGAGGTCATTTTTGAGGAAAAGGCCTTGCGTAATGAAAAAATAAGATTGTTCCGCATATTCCGGATTGCTTTTCAGGCGTTCGAACACATTCAATGCCTTGTCATAATTTCCTTCCTGAAAATCTATGTACGCCCCATAGTAAGTTGCGGGATAAAAATAGGTGTTGCTGTTCCGTGCCAGCATATCGAATCCGCGTCGGGCTTCAGTGCGTTTCCCTTTTTGCAGGTTTGCAAAAGCCGAGCGGAATGTATAATCCTCCTGGTCTGAATAGCTGAGGTATTCTACATCGGACTGGTCGAACCAGAACAATGCCCTGTCCCAGTCCTTTTCCCCGAAATAGTAAGAACCCATGTAAAATGAAATATCATTTCTGTGATACGTCTCGGGATACTTGTCGAGATAGTCGTGCAACACTTCTATCGTATTGCCTTTTCCCCTGAAATAATCGGATACGGCAATCATATAATCCGCTTCTGCAATCAGGTTTTTATCTTTGGCAGTTCTCTTATACTCAGTAAGTGTATTCTGCGCCCCGACATAATTTTTGTCGAGAAACATCTCTTTTCCTTCCGTAAAAAGCCTTCCGGGTAATTCATGGCTGATGCTTTTCTGACTGTATACAGCAAACATGGATGCTGTAAAAAGGAATAATGAAAGTAATTTTATTTTCATTGTTTATATTTATTTTCTGTTCGAAATAAGCTTATTTATTGGCTAATTTGCTCATTGATTCATTTCCCTGATAATTTTTTCGATACCGTTGCGTACCGAACGCAGTCCGAATTTCGTAGGGTCTAATTCCGACAAAGGGATAAAACGCAGCTCGGAAACATCGTCATGAGCTGTGAAATCAAAATTACCTTGAACTTTACATAAAAAAAACATATCGGTAGTTTCCACTTCAAACCCTGAATACATATAAAGATTAGGTATCGAAAAAAGATATTGTACCGATTGAATTTTTAATCCTGTTTCTTCTTCGACCTCACGTACAACCGCCTCTTCTGCCGTTTCGTTCATATCGACAAATCCACCCGGCAGGTCGTATGTACCTTTAGCAGGTTCATTGGCACGCGTGGCTACGAGTATTTCATTCTTGTCATTGATGATGACTGCTACTGTTGCAGACGAAGGATTGAAATAGTAGACGAATCCGCAATTTTCACAGCGTTTCGATTTAAAATTATTGATAACAAAACGGTCGGAACCGCATATAGGACAGTACTTGAAGAGATGGAGAGGATGTTCTTTCTGCTGCATAATATTATAATATGTACAGCTTACAAATATAAGGATATAATTTACTTATTTTCTTGAAAAAGTCTTAACGTTAAGAAATAAACTAAAAGATTACTAATAATAACCTGCGTGGATTTATTTATACGTGTAAAGCCTGCTTAATTCTAAACAGGCTTTGATAAAATTATATGCAGGATGTTTGCGGAATAACTTATTTCAAATCCAGCATTTGGGCGGCTGTAGTGTTTCTTATAAATATGAGAGAATTATAAGATGTGATAGGAACTTTTTTCACATATCTGCTCACATATGCAGCACCTATTTCGTGAACGAACTGCACCGATCTGAAATATGAGTAAGTATCCTTATCCATTTTCTTTTTGTTTAATTCCAGAAAATAACAATCGCTTTTTACTTTGGCTTCATTTAACAGATAGGGAAGGGTATTCTTTTCCGGAGTATCTACTGTAAACTCTTTTACCTTACGTGCCTCCAACGCTGCAAAACCTCCACTATTAAACTCAAAACCTATAGTGAAATATTTATCTCCAAAATATTTTCTTAGCATGCAGCCTAAAAGAATATCTTCGGTTTGCCTGTTAATTTCATAAAAGCCGTTTTTTGTATCAAAGTTGAAAAATTCCTGCATAATATATTCATCCGATGTTATATGTCCGTTATGTGCCCATACTACGATTTTACTATCAGGTTCCTGCATTTCCGAAATATATTTTATATTTTCAAGGTTAGCTTCCGACCTTGCCTTCATATAGGAAGTGTTTTCTTTATTCATTTCTATATTTGCCCTGAATGTATTTAGCCTTGCTTTTGTTAGTAGATATTCCTCTTTGGAAGATTTGGCTATGTACTTATCTTGGTTTGTTTCCAGTATCTTTTTAAATTTATTTATTATTTCGTCATGCTTTTGCTTCCGGTAAGGTGTAAAAGATGCATAGTTGAAAAAGTCATATTCTGCCATGAAATCATAACTAGGCTTTATTATTTCATCAAACCGTGGTTCAACCTTTTTAAAGTATTCGAATATTTGAAAGACGTTATTTCCAAATCCCTGACTGTCGAATCCGTAAAAAGATACTTTTTTCTTATTATCCGGGTTCGTATTGTAGTCTTTCAGCCAGACTAAAAAATCCTTTATTTCTTCCGTTTTGTGCCACCACCAGGCTTTTTTCAGCAATTCATCTATATCCCCCTCGCCGGTAAGGACATAATTGTTAATGGGGACTCCGGTATGGAGCGGTAGTTCCAACGCCATAGCCGTACAGTTTTCATTACGGATTAAGTACTCTATGATTTTATGTTTCAGTACAAAAAATTCTTTTGTCCCATGTGTGGCGTCGCCCATGCCTATGATTTTTTTATCTTTCAGGATAGGAGACAATTTAAGAAGGTCTTTATCATTGCTGTCAGGCTCGATAGATTGTATCTCTACCGCATTCTTCTCAATCCATTTTTCTATTTTTAATGAATTGACCAGTGTAGATTCATCTGCTGTCTGGGCGATGATAAGAGCAGGCGAGATAGCTAAAATTACCAATGTATAAATAATAAATCGTTTCATAGTCG
>DQAM01000504.1:0-4698 GCA_003523545.1 Dysgonomonas sp. | reverse complement strand
ATAAATCGTTTCATAGTCTATCTTTTTAAGTTATATCTTGATATTTGATTTTAATATTTACAAATTTGACTCATCAATATAAGATTAGGTTACATTAAATTATCGTTAATTTACTTTTTAATATTAGATTACTTGTTATCCTGATATATAAATTTTAGAAAAATGATACATTTGTATTTTCATATCAAACACGAAATCTACTATTATGAGAATGAAACCTCTTTTTTATATCCCTGCTATTTTGGGAGCAGGAAGTTTGCAGGCGGCAGACCATAATGCAGGCACAGAGAAGCCAATAAACGTAATATATATCCTTGCCGATGATTTAGGTTACGGCGATTTGGGCTGTTACGGACAGCAGAAAATACTGACACCCCATATAGACCGGATGGCGTCGGAAGGTATGCTGTTTACCCAGCATTATGCGGGTTGCACGGTCAGCGCGCCCTCCCGTGCGTCGCTTATGACAGGATTGCACACCGGACATACTCAGATAAGAGGTAATAAAGAAATAAAACCTGAAGGCCAACAGCCTATGTCGGCAGATACGTATACTTTAGGTAAATTGATGAAATCCGCCGGATATGCAACAGGCATTTTTGGAAAATGGGGGCTGGGTTATCCGGGTTCCGATTCCGAACCTAATAAGATGGGATTCGATGAATTTTTCGGATATAACTGCCAGCGTGAAGCGCATAGTTATTATCCGGAGCATCTTTGGCACAACTCGCAAAAGATTATGCTGGATGAAAATAAAGACCGCGGGATGAAAACTTATTCGCAAGACCTGATACATCAGCAGGCAGTGCAGTTTATCCGCGATAATAAGGATAAACCATTCTTTGCCATGCTTACGTATACCTTGCCGCATGCAGAATTAAATTTACCGCACGATTCCATTTACAGTTTATATGAAAATAGCTTCGAAGAGACCCCTCACGATGGGCGAAAAGGCTATTATGATGTGGAAAAGCCCCGGGCGTCTTTTGCCGCAATGGTAACCCGCCTCGACTGGTATGTGGGTGAAATACTGGATAAACTGAAAAAGCAGGGATTGGATAAAAATACGCTTGTCATATTTACAAGTGATAATGGTCCTCACAGAGAGGGCGGGGCAGACCCGGATTTTTTCGATAGTTACGGTCCATTGAAAGGACTTAAAAGGGATGTATATGAAGGAGGAATCCGCGTGCCTATGATTGCATGGATGCCTCAAAGAATAACTAAGGGTTCTAAATCAGACCACATAAGCGCGTTCTGGGATATAATGCCTACACTGGCAGAGTTAACGGATACGGATTTACCTGTCTCAACTGATGGAATTTCCATGCTCCCGACACTTTTTTTATCAGGTAAGCAAAAAGAACATGATTACCTGTATTGGGAATTCCATGAGCTGGGAGGACGACAGGCAGTAAGAAAAGGTGCCTGGAAAGTCATCCGCTTGAATGTAGGAAATCCCGATAAAACCAAAGTGGAACTTTACAACCTTATGGACGATTTGCATGAAGATAACAATCTTGCAGAACAAAATCCGGAAATAACAAAAGAATTAAGTTTGTTAATGGATAAGGCAAGAACGTCTTCCCCGCTATTTAATTTCGGAAAATGATTGTTGATATAAGATATACTTAATTTTATAATTGAGAATAAGGTATAGAAAAAGTATCCCCTTGTGACAAGTCTCCCGTGTCGATACCTTTTTTTAACCAGCGGTAACGTTGTTCGGATGTCCCGTGATTAAAAGCATCGGGAACAGTATATCCCTGTGACTGCATTTGGAGGTGGTCGTCACCGATTTGGTTGGCGGCATTGAGTCCGTTTCGGATATCCTGTTCGTCTATCGAGTCGAAATTTTTCCTATCGTAATATGCCCATACTCCTGCATAAAAATCGGCTTGTAATTCCAATCTTACATTCATCTGGTTGCTTTCTGTATGATTCATCCTTTGTTGCTGCCGCTGGACCTGGCCGAGCGTGCCGAGTTGATTCTGCACATGATGACCTACTTCGTGAGCGATTACATAGGCATAGGCAAAATCACCTCCTGCTCCTAGTTGGTTTTGCATTTCGCTGAAAAACGAAAGGTCGATATATAACGTCTGGTCGAGCGGACAATAAAAAGGTCCTGTTGATGCGGAAGCATTTCCGCATCCCGATTGAGTAGCACGTGAAAAAATCACCATTTTAGGTGGAGTATACTGCCTACCGTTCTGACGAAATATATCTGTCCATACTTCTGTTGTAGATGTGAATACAACATCCGAAAGGTCTTTCAATCTATCTTCTTCGGGTGTAGATGTGTAAGTGCCGTCGGTTGTAGTAACCCCTTCCATTGCTTGCTGGGAAATAAATTCCATCGGATTTCCTCCCAAGAACCATATTAAAAGAGCAGCAACAATAGTTCCGCCTAAACCGAGTGAAACTTTACCTCCAACTCCCTTACCTCTACGGTCTTCAATATTACCCCCTCTTCGTCTTCCCTCTATGTCCATTGTTATATAAGTTTAGTTAAATCAATTTAAATACAAAAAAACAAATTATTAATTTAAGAACATGCGAAAGATTCAAAAGTTTATTTGTAGAAAAATAATTATCGATATAGCCTAAATAAAACCCTGTAGTAAAATTTTTACTACAGGGTTTATTGGATATTAATAAACTTAAGCGATTACAAATCAATACACAAATACCTCATCTATAAGAAACCATGCAGGATGACCTACCGCCAGATGCCAATCTGGACAAAGACCGATGGTTTCTATTTTAATTTTTATATATCGGGCATCTACTTTTTCAGAAGCAGGCGAAGATACAGATACAAATTTGGATTTGCGGTCTCGGTCTTCTGGGACACGTTGATTGCCCATTTGCCTGAAATCTTTTTTATCTGTCGATACCGACCATTGCACTGATTTCGGTAAAAGTGCCCAAGAACCCAAGCGTTGAAGGAAATCGAAATCCACTCTTTCCACTTTTTTTACTTCTCCCAAATCGATGATAAATTCTCCGTCTTTATTCTGCCAGCCGAGCCATTCTCCGCTTGGAGCAGAAGCTCCGAGAATGCCGTCCGTTAAAGATTTCTCTGTATTGTAATTATAAGGAGCATCGGGTATGGTTATAAATTCTATTTTTGCTCCTCTTGCCAGATTATTACTTCTATTTGTAAGATACCTTTCTTTATACAGGTCGCAATAGTCGTTTATTATTTTGCCCTGCTCGTCTAAAATCGATACATTCAATTCATTGGCACGTTCGCGGAAAAAATTCAGTTTTCTTTCCAATTCATTTACATCCGTTATAGGATAAGTATGTGCAATCTCCAGTTCGGAATATTGCACGGGAAGCCGGCACTCTTTCACTCTTTTATAGAATAAGTCATTGTTCTTTGAAGCTTCTTCCGCTTTATCGAATAATTCGGTATAACGGCGAATCATAGGAGGATTCAGCATTCCTGTTTTATGTGAAACGGGCGTATCATAAAGCCCCAAAAGAATATTGCTTCCCATAAGCGCTCCTTCACGTAATTTGATGTAATCATATAAATAGTGCGCAGAGTCTTCTCCGTAATACCCACGAAGAAATTCTTTTGTAAGAGAATCTGTATCCAGTGATGTATTCCACAATAGTTTCGATACAACATACGAACGCAGTTCAGAAAAGTCTCCGCCTTTGCTTCCTGCTATCTGTGAAAAGTGCATGGTGGTCTTGTTCTTCTTAAACAACTCCATGTTGGGTTGCAATACATGGAAATTAGGGAATGGCGATAGGTAACTGTCGAAATCGATTCCGTAATCCCATACAAAAATATTATCCGAGATTTTCGCCCAGCCTTCCATATCCTTTACAAACTTTTTACCTGTTTCGTTTTCCTGCAAAGTGACTTCACGCGAACATTCTATGTTGCAAAGCATGATATTCACATTCGGTAAAGGTTTTATATGCTTAGGGGGAGTCACGGAGTACATATACGCGAGTGTTGAAAATTCCTTATCCGGAAATTTTTCAGCCAACTTATTTACAAAATGAATAATACTTCCAGACAGGCTTCCTTCGTGTTCGTTTATTTCCGTGCAATTATCACAAGTGCAATAGGTGTCATGACCGTCGTTCTGACTGATAGAAATTATATGTTTATCGGGATTGGCTTTGAATATGGAGTCTACTCTATGAGAAACAATTTCGAAAACATCAGGATTAGTGAGGCACCATTGGCTTGCCCAACCCGGACGCCGTTCACCGTTGATTAATGCGTAATATTCAGGATGGGTTTTTCCGTAAATCTTAGACGGTAGCAATGCATCGAAAGTATGTACCCAAAGGTTTTCTGCAAATACCTCGCGGGGTTCTTCGAGTCGGTGCCAGAGTTTATAATAAGGGTCGCGCAAGCTATATGCCTGTGTCTGCCTGTAACGGAAATCAGGATTATCTATTTTACCGTTAATAAGAGGTAGATTGAGGTTTTTAGTTATTGGATATGTACACGCATCCTTTGCGTAATACCGCACCCCGAAATAATCTTCCAGAATAGTCACTGCTCCGTAAATGGTTCCGTTACCGGTGTTTCCTATTATGCGGAGAAAATCATCTTCTGTAGAGATATAAAAACCATCTTCCTTTATATGGGAGATATCCAGTCCCTTTATTGGTAATTGGAAATTACCGATTAATACATCGCCTTTTTTCGGAGAAACTGTA
>DQAM01000198.1 GCA_003523545.1 Dysgonomonas sp. | reverse complement strand
AATATCTCGAATTATTAGCATCACAATGTAAGATGCTGGCCAAATATCCGGATACGGTTGAAACCAGGCTCTACGAAATGGATAAAGTTTGTCCAAGTCTTGATACTTATGAAGATTTTGAAGCAAAATTAACTGAATATCTTGACGATAAACCAGTAGATATAAAGTTATACTCCTCTATTTTAGACAAACATTATACCTCTGTACGTGCTGAAGAATTATTACATATCTTAGAAGAATTCAATTTAATAAGAGAATATAATGAAATTAAACATCGCAATACTGCCAGGAGATGGCATAGGTCCGGAAATTATCGGACAAGCGTTGAGAGTTACGGAAGGAGTTTGTGAGAAGTTCGGCCACGAACTTATGTATGAATATGGTATCGTGGGAGCATCTGCAATCGATCAGGTAGGTAGTCCTTACCCGGAAGCTACACATGAATTATGTATGGAATCGGATGCCGTATTATTCGGAGCTATCGGCGACCCGAAATACGACAATGATCCATCTGCTAAAGTCCGCCCGGAACAAGGTTTACTTAAAATGCGTAAAGAGCTTGGATTGTATGCCAACCTCCGGCCTATCGCAACATTCCCGTCTCTTATTCATAAATCGCCTCTCCGGCCCGACCTGGTAGAAGGTGCTGATTTTATGTGTATAAGGGAACTGACCGGCGGTTTGTATTTCGGGCGTCCGCAAGGGCGCAGCGAAGACCGGAACACTGCTTATGACACTTGTATCTATACCCGTGAAGAAGTAGAACGGATATTACATCTGTCCTACAAATACGCACGCCAACGCCGTAAGAAAGTGACAGTAGTGGACAAAGCAAATGTACTTGCTTCATCTCGTCTGTGGCGCGAAGTAGCACAAGAGATAGAGAAAGAATATCCGGATGTGGAAACAGAATATATGTTTGTGGATAATGCGGCTATGCAGATCATTCAATGGCCGAAACGTTTCGATGTGCTGGTAACGGAAAATCTATTCGGAGATATCCTTACCGACGAATCTTCTGTTATAACCGGATCGTTAGGAATGCTTCCATCGGCATCTATCGGCATCCATACATCGGTATACGAACCCATCCATGGATCTTATCCTCAGGCTGCAGGTAAAAACATCGCTAACCCGATCGCTACAATTTTATCAGCAGCTATGATGTTCGAGTATGCATTTAACCTGACGGATGAAGGAAAGCTCATACGTGAGGCTGTAAACGCCTCTTTAGAGCAAGGCATAGTTACTGAAGATATCGCGTCGGGAGGAAAAGCTTATTCTACTTCAGAGGTTGGCGACTGGATTTTAGGATATGTGAAGAAATAAGATAATCTTATAATAATTATATCTACTCTCCTTCATTCTCTGACGGAGAGTTTTTTTTATCCAGTTCGTCAAAAAGTTTTTCATCCTTATTCATATCCAGCTTGCGGGCAAACCATGCTCCGGATTCCAGGATATACGGATAATCTTCTATAGTTAATACCTTGGGACTCTTTCCGGCTTCGCTCCAGTCGAAGTAACGGTAGATACTATTTATAAGGGTATTTTTTAACTCAGAATTAAGTAATACAGATTGTATATATAATTCGTCCGAGCATCCGGAATGCCTGAAAAATTCTACAACATCGGGATGCTTTTCTGTAAAATGCAGCAGATACTTTACTACATCCATATTCAGGCAAAACCAGCATGAACCATAGTACACAGTAGGAAAAGGATATTTTCGTTTAAATCCCAGCATCTGTAATCCTTTTTTTACCAGCTTCTTATTCCTGATGTCATTCTCTTTCAGAAAGAACCAATATTCATATCTTTTCCTCATCAGATTAGACCAATCGTCGTTACCTAGCTGATGATAATCAATGTAGCTTTTATCAGTATTATTTTTAAGAAAATTGACGATCTCATCCATTGGTTTTGCAGGATAATCCTGGCCACTGATAAATAGAATATGGGAATATGTAACGCCTGACGCAGCTATCTCTTCAAAAGAATTCAAAATCTGCTGAACCTGTGAGAATCTGCCCCATCTTACTTCTACCCTATTTTTGATATAATAAACCCCTTTTATTTGGTCTGCAAATTCGTTTATATCAACTTTCGCATCCACATTGATATATATGTCGATTTCATTATGACGCAAACGCGAAACAAGCCGTTCAACCTGTTCCGGATTAGTATGTACATGAATGAGGAGGGCTATCTTCATAGAAAAATATAATTACATATACCGGTTGGCTAAATCCAGAACTTTCCGTGCAGACTTTTCCCACGAATATTTTTTTACCTGTTCATAACCTTTCGTTTGGAAGGACTTTCTCAAATCATCATCCTGCAATAATAGGTTCATTTTAGCAGTCATGTCTTCGATATCGTAGGGATCTGTATATAATGCACCATCCCCGCTGGTTTCACGTAATGCGGGAATATCTGAATTAATAACAGGACAACCATAGCTCATCGCTTCTAAAGGTGGAATCCCAAAACCTTCGTATAAACTAGGGTATATAAAAAATAATGCATTCCGGTACCTCTCTATCAATGCTTCATCATCCAAATAACCAGGCATAACAACATTTTCAGTTATCAAATA
>DQAM01000249.1 GCA_003523545.1 Dysgonomonas sp. | reverse complement strand
TCATCGTATAGTTCTTTTACAGAACCTATACATATCTCTTCTTTTCCGTCTTCGGTACGCCATATAGGCAGGGGAGTACCCCAGAAACGGCTGCGGCTTAGGTTCCAGTCCTGCAGGTTTTCGAGCCATTTTCCAAAACGTCCCGAACCTGTAGATTCCGGTTTCCAGTTTATTGTTTTATTCAGAGCTACCAGCTGTTCTTTGCAAGCTGTAGTACGTATAAACCAGCTGTCGAGCGGGTAATACAATACAGGCTTATCAGTACGCCAGCAATGCGGGTAATTATGCACATGCCTTTCGATGCGGAAAGCCTTGCCCTGTTGTTTCAGCATTACAGCCAGATCGATATCGAGCGTGCTGTCCTCGGCTGTGAGGGACGAATCGTATTCGTTTTTAACGAAACGCCCGGCATACTCTTTATATAAATCAATATTTACGTATTTTTTTACATAATCGGGATCTAAATCTTCTGTTTTGAAAAATTTTCCGGTTAGGTCTACCATCGGGCGGCGGTTGCCGTCTTTGTCTACCAGCATCAGCGGAGGTACTCCGTTTGCTTTAGCTGCTTTATCGTCATCTGCTCCGAAAGTAGGAGCAATATGTACTATCCCTGTTCCGTCTTCGGTAGTAACAAAGTCGCCTGTTATGACGCGGAATGCGCCTTCTCCAGTATTTACCCAGGGGATAAGCTGTTCGTATGTCATTCCTGCCAATTCTGAACCTTTCCATGAACCGGCAACTTCATATGGTATAAGCTTATCGCCTTCCTTATAATCTTCCAGCTTCAAATCCGCAGCTTTCGAATTAAAAAGGCTGCTCATTAATGCTTTAGCGGCTATTACAGTTATTTTATCAGAAGTATACGGATTATAAGTCCGCACAGCAACGTATTCAATTTCAGGGCCTACGGATAGAGCCGTATTCGACGGCAGTGTCCAGGGGGTGGTTGTCCAGGCTAAAAAATAAGCTGTTCCGAATCCTGTCATTTCAGGCTTTGGGTCTTTTATCTTAAACTGGGCAATACATGTTGTATCTTTTACATCTCTGTAAGCTCCCGGCTGATTCAATTCGTGCGTGCTCAGTCCGCTGCCCGCCGCAGGCGAATAGGGCTGTATTGAATATCCTTTGTAGAGATATCCTTTAGCATACAAATCTTTCAGCAGGTACCACAATGTTTCTATATAACGGTTGTCATAAGTGATATACGGGTTGGCCATATCCACCCAGTAACCCATTTTCACCGTGAGGTCTTCCCATTCGCGGGTGTACTTCATTACCTCTTCACGGCATTTCTTATTGTAGTCTATTACAGATATTTTCTTACCGATATCTTCTTTGGTAATTCCCAACGATTTTTCTACGGCAAGTTCTACCGGGAGACCATGTGTATCCCATCCGGCCTTGCGGTTTACAAGAAAACCTTTCATCGTTTTGTAACGACAAAAGATGTCTTTAATAGTACGAGCCATTACGTGGTGGATACCCGGCATGCCGTTTGCGGACGGAGGCCCTTCGTAAAAAACGAATGTATCGGCATCCTGACGTTCTTCCAGGCTTTTGCGGAAGACATCGAGACGATTCCATCTGTCCAGCATTTCTTTATTTATGTCGGACAGGTTAAAATTACTGTACTCTGTAAACTTCTTATTCATTGTAATACCTTGTAATAAAAAATTGCGGCAAATATAAGGAAAAAAAACGAATTACATCATTTCAAAAACCATACCATAGGACTCTTATATTATTTTCACGGCAATATAACTTTTTTCACTCGTTCCGATGTCCAAATCTCAATATGTAATGCCTATTTTTTGAATAATTTATTCTTCATATGCGGCTATAAAGAATGGATTATTAAAACTTGTCCTGCCGGGATACTTTCTTAAACTTACCGCTTTAACATATATTTTTCAAAAACCTTTTCAATCCAGCCTTGTTTCCTTCTTTAACAGATTCTTTTTATTACTATATTTGTAGTATATTTATTCCCACAAAAAACAGGTAAAATAATGGATAAGCTGAAATCGGCACTTGCGGATAAAATACTCGAAATCTCATCTTCGGGTGTCTATGACATGAAGGAAAGACTGGATAAGATTAATCGTTTCCGGGATTTTACGAATGCATGCCAGGCACTTATCGAGAAATATCCGGCAATTGAAGGCGAACTTATCCATATGGTGAATAACAATGATTTCGATACTAAAGCTGCATCGATACGGGTAGATACGGTTATAAGGCTTACGGAAAACACATCGAATACACCTCAGCAAAATGCAGAGATAGAAAATGACCGCACAAAACTGGGGAGTATTTCCGAATCCCTGCCGCTTGAAGATTTGCCGGAAGAATCTTTCGAAGACATAGGCTATAAAGAGATGCCGGGAAGCGTACCTGATCAGTATATAGATTTCGAGGAGATAAATGACTCTACCGAAGGCGGTATTCCCGTATTTTTAGCAGAGAATACTCCGGAAATGGATAATGAGTCGGGAAATTCCGTATACAGGGAACCTGTAATTGACAATGCCACTATAAAGCCTCGGGCTAACCAGGCAAAAGACAACGCTAAAAAAGGCATGCAGGTTGTAATAGTGGTAGCTATCATTGTAGCCGTTATCTTTGCCATCGTATTTGTCATACAAAATCTGGAAACGGTTTTGTGGGGATTAGGCGTAGTGATTATTCTGGCTCTTATCGTTTGGATTATTCTATTCAGCAGAAAGAAGAAGAATGCCGAGGATGAGGAGGAATAAAATTTAATTTAAAAAGAGCATGTATCGATATAACGTACAATTAAAAGATTATAATTCATTCCGTACGGAGGCCGTTGCAAAAATCTTCTGCGAGCCCGACAATATAGAGGATTTAAGGCAATGTATAGCTGACCACCCGGATTTACCCAAGCTGGTACTGGGGAAAGGACGCAACCTCTTTTTTACAAAAGATTTTGACGGACTGGTCATCAAACCGAAAACCTATGGGATCCGTGAAGTTCCGGACGACTCCGACGATTCGGAGCATGTTTTTATCGAAGCAAAAGCGGCAGAAGATTGGGATGACTTTGTCCGTTTCTGTGTGGACAGGGGTTATTCGGGACTTGAAAACCTTTCTTACATTCCCGGCACTGTGGGTGCTGCACCGATTCAAAATATAGGAGCTTACGGGAGTGAAGTAAAGGATTCGATATATGAGGTCGTGGCATTGGATATGGACACCCTCGAAGTAGTATCTTTTTCCAACGAAGAATGTGCTTTCGGTTATCGTGACAGTATATTCAAAAGGAAACGCAAGTATATAATTATTTCTGTAGTTTTCCTGTTGAAAAGAAGTTATCATTATGTTCCCCGTTATGCAGACCTTATGCGTGAACTCGAAAATGTTGAAAATCCCAGCTTGCAGGAGGTGCGTGATGCGGTAATCCGGATAAGGCAGCGGAAACTCCCTGATGAAAACACTTTGCCTAATTGTGGAAGTTTCTTTAAGAACCCCTACATAGAAACCGATAAAGCAGAACAGATAAAGGCTGTCTATCCAGATTTACCGGTTTATCCGGTGGAAGGAGGATTGATAAAGACATCGGCAGCCTTCCTGATTGATAAGGCCGGATTTAAAGGAAAGCAAAGAGGACAGATCGGGACTTATCCCAAACAGGCTTTGATCGTCGTCAATTACGGATCTACAGACGGTAATGAGATCGTGTCTTTCATGCACGAGATCCAAGCGGCTGTAAACGAAAAGTTCGGCATACAGCTCGAACCGGAAGTAAGAATACTTTGAAATAAAGTCAAAACTAAAAGTTAAAAACTAACAATCCTTATTCATTTTAATTTGAAATCATGGCATCATTTATAATAGAAGGAAATTGTAAACTGAAAGGAGATATAACGCCCCAAGGTGCAAAAAATGAAGCATTGCAGATTATATGTGCAACCTTATTAACGCCTGAGGAGGTAATTATTGAAAACATACCCGATATACTGGATGTAAACAACCTTATTTCCTTATTGGGAGATATGGGGGTAAAGACGGGACGCATCAATGAAAATACTTGGTCTTTCAAAGCAGATGACATCGATTTGTCCTATCTGGAAACACCCGATTTCCTTAAAAAGAGTGCATCACTCAGGGGCTCGGTTATGATTGTCGGGCCATTAGTAGCCCGCTTCGGAAAGGCAGTATTACCCAAACCCGGCGGTGACAAAATCGGACGGCGAAGACTCGATACTCATTTCATCGGTATTCAGAAATTAGGAGCTGATTTTAATTACGATTCATCCGACCAGCTGTATACCATTACGGCAGATAAGCTTAAAGGCTCATACATGCTTCTCGACGAAGCTTCTGTTACAGGAACTGCTAATATCATAATGGCAGCGGTACTGGCTGAGGGTGAAACGACTATTTACAATGAGGCCTGCGAACCCTATCTCCAGCAATTGTGTAAGATGCTCAACTGCATGGGAGCAAAGATTTCGGGGGTAGCATCCAATCTTCTCAGAATAGAAGGCGTCGAATCATTAGGCGGAACTACACATAAGATATTGCCGGACATGATCGAGATAGGAAGTTTTATCGGCATGGCTGCTATGACCGGTTCAGAGATAACTATAAAAGACGTATCATACGGTGATTTAGGTATAATTCCCGATACATTCCGCAGGCTGGGAATCACTATCGAATGCAGCGGTGATGATATTCTCATTCCTGAGCACAAGGAATACGAGATAGATACATTTATCGACGGTTCTATACTTACCATAGCAGATGCTCCATGGCCGGGATTAACGCCCGACCTTATCAGTGTCTTGCTGGTAGTGGCGACACAAGCACGGGGCAGTGTCCTGATACACCAGAAAATGTTTGAAAGCCGTTTGTTCTTTGTGGACAAACTTATCGATATGGGAGCACAGATCATACTCTGCGATCCGCACCGGGCAACCGTCATAGGCACGGGAAAACGACCAATGCGTGCTACAACAATGACTTCGCCTGACATACGTGCCGGTATTGCACTTTTGATAGCCGCTATGAGTGCCGATGGCAAAAGCATCATTCATAACATCGACCAGATAGACAGGGGATACCAGAATATCGACGTACGGCTAAACCAGTTAGGCGCAAATATTTTGAGAATGGATTAATCAAAAAATACACATGCTATTAATATTTTAATAGCAAACTATCAAATCTAAAAAAATATTAAT
>DQAM01000098.1:3786-4033 GCA_003523545.1 Dysgonomonas sp. | reverse complement strand
TACCATCTACTACCCAAATGAAAAAGAAAGTATTCATAACCATTCTATTCTTAACGCATATCGTAAGCCATGCACAAAATAACGATAGCATCTCAATACATATCATTCAGCCGGATGTATATACGGTTAAAGACGAATGGTTTCAACAGCTTAATTTTGATTTCAGTATTGAAAATAAAATGTCGGAAACCATCGAACTGGACGAACTCGAACTGTATGTGTATGATAAATACGACAATATTGTAGA
>DQAM01000098.1:0-3714 GCA_003523545.1 Dysgonomonas sp. | reverse complement strand
GTTGTACAATGGCGGTGTTTCATCGAGTATCCGAACAATTCCGGTAAGAGAGGTTTCTTCCAAAAAGAAGATAACAGTTTACAACCCGTTTACGGTTTTTAATCCTCATATCGATTTGTACCATCTCAAATACAAATTCTTCTTTGAGAGTGATTCACGGAACAGTTATGAGGTTGAAATCGATGTGAAACCGGAATTGTATGCTCCCAAAACTGAACTGGTTCTTCCGATGAACGGAAAGTTATATGTCTTGGATGGTAATGATTTATATTCTAACCACAGGCGATTCGATATTAACGATCCAATGGTTCATGAAATGCTGGGTGTTTATACGACACCCGGATTATTTGCCATCGATTTCTCCATTATCGACAGTATTGGTAATAAATATTCAGGGAAAAGGGATAACAACAACTATTACATTTTTGGTCAGACTGTTTATGCTCCAGCCAGTGGAAAAGTTGTAAAAATAAACAATGAGTATGAAGATAATATACCGGGTAAAATGAGTTTCAATATTCAGGATTTGAAAGCAAACAAGGATTTATTTCCGGGTAATTGTGTTGTAATCGACCATCTTAACGGAGAGTACAGTTTTTTGGTGCATCTCAAAAAAGCAAGTGTAATGGTTCGGGAAGGAGATATGGTAACACAGGGACAACCTGTGGGGCAGGTCGGAAATTCGGGCTCATCTATGTATCCGCATCTGCATTACTAGCTAAGTGACGGACCTGATTATATCAATAGTAATGGTTTACCGGTTTATTTTTATAATTATATACTGATTTCAGGAGATAAAAAGATAGAGAGGGGTTATCTTCATACAGGAAACATTATTAAGTCATTGAAAGATTTTTAAGATTATCCGTAAATAATGAAATAAAGAACCGGCAGGCAAAGCCTTATTTTACCCTATCATTTTTATAAAACCATTTTTTACCCAGATAGGGACATTCCGTACTATCCCTTTTGCTTCGTAAGGGATGAAATTCAAGAGTAACAATTTCATCCGGGTCATTATATCGATTGATTGTTTTAGGAATTGAGCTATATATTCGTCTTATATTTTGCCGACCGTGTATTATATAATTCTCATGGATTACTTGTTTCCGTTTATTAATGAAAGGCGACGGTGTATTTTCTATGATAAATACATTGATAGTATCGGCATGTAATTCATAGGTACCCCAGTCTGAACTGTATTTTTTATATGATATATTTTTGTTCTTTATATTAAATGTCATATCACTGTATAAGGTATCTAATAGCGGTCTTAAATCGTCAGCAGTATTTGTGGACATAATTGATGAAGCCATACAAAGACCATTGTTGTAAAACATTACAGACCTGTATAGTTGGTGTACAGGAACAATGGTATCTCCTTTGCTATCCGTTATAGTATGTCCCTCATAACTGGTTGTATCTATCATATAATATCCGTTTAAATTTATCAGGGTATCAATACCTGTATATACACTTGGATTGAAAGGGTGCAACCACGGTTTGGGACGCCAGTTGTATAAAAATGTCGGACCATTACCGCATGCCGTCAATGTTATGGCACAAATAAAAATTGCGATATAATTCTTCTTTTTCATTTTTATATTTTTAAAAGTTATCCTTCAATCACCCAGTTAAAAGAGAATTTAGGGGGCACTTCTTCAAACTAATAAACTTCTACTGCATCCCAACGGCTGAGTCATTATATGGTTGTTTTATTAGCAAAGATAAAGTATTCGTTCTGTATATCAAATATTTATTAACTTTGGGAGTAATTGTAAAATTAAAGATTACTGAGGGTAAGGACTATATTATATGGATACAACTTTTGAAAACAGGTATCAGGGATGGTTTCCGGAATCGGTTGAAGAGGTCCGTGATTATATTATTAACATGCCACGTACCTTTGAAGCAGCAGATACCTGTTTCCAGTTTGCCATTATTGGCACTGACGACAACCAACTAATCGGTGATATGGGGATTGTATTTACCAACCATGATAATATGCAGGCTGAAATAGGATGTACCATAAACCTGTTACATTACCCAAAAATCCCATTAATTATTCCCCTGCAATCGAAGCAGCATCAGATAATCTTCGCTATCTTCTCCGATAACTTCAAAGCCCATTTTTTTATATAAGCGGACAGCATAATTTTCTTTCTTCACATTCAACGAAGTTTGCTTGTAGCCGTTATTACGCAGATATTCAATCATGACGCTCATTAGTTTTGTGTCGATTCCGTGGTTACGATATTGCTTATATAAAGAGATTGCAAATTCAGGGGTTTCATCATCAATATTTCCATACCCTTTTATATCATCCGACAGTATTCGTACCCATACCGCACCAATAATCTTTCCATCATAATCGGCAACAAGGCAATAATCGTCTTTTTTATTTCCAAAATTGTTTATATAAGAATGTACTTCTGGTAGTTTGATAACATCTCTCGGGATCAGATTATTTTCGTCAGGCTGGTATATGGCCTCATAAAGCATATCTTCAAGGATATAGTATTCGTTTTCATTGATCGGTCTTATTATATATTCCATATCTGGTTACTTTTATTTCTGTACTTTATTTAATACCTTGCCATCAAAGTTAATTTTATATTTCTTACCAGTAAAGTCCGTGAGCAATATTCCATCATTTTTAATTATAAATTCTTCTTCATTATCTATTGAAACAAAAATTTCTGCACCGCTAAATTCCCATTTGATGTTTCCGTTGCGATCAAGTCTTGATATCTGCAGTTCGCCATGGATTAAATAATCGTCTTGATATTTATAAATCTGGAAACAAGTTGCCTCATCAGCTTGCGTTTTCCATTTCAATTCAAAGGTGGGAAGTGTCAGGCAGAATATAGTATTACAACAACACAGTAATAACTGGTCGCCGTCAAAGAGTGCAGAGTTTTTATGAATACCGGTTGCTCCACCTGAGCCGATTACGATACAACTATCTATAACCTGGTTCTCGCAATAGATTTTGATCCCATGTTTAGAAGTGGGGTATTCTTTTACTCCGTCGGCAGAGTAATGTTTGGAATAACAGAAATTGTCGTCATTTGAATCAAATCTATAGTTTGGCTCATTTGATACTTCTATTATGAGGTTTTTATATTGATATCGGTTCGTATGCATTTTATAATTAAAAAAACTCTATTCTGATATTTTTAAATAATCAACGTCATATTAACCCCGACTTCCTTTATGGGAATACGTTTGTGAATCTCCGCTTTGGCAGCAAATGAAACGCAATGGCAGGGATATAAAGCTCCTATATTGTTTTTTTTGAAAAAAACAATCGTCTCATATAATTGCTCACAAATATCCAATAAATGAAATCCTCCGATTACACCCACTATTTTATCTTCATTACATATATTTTTTGCATGTTCGATGATGTTGCAGATACCACTATGCGAACAACCGGTTATGATAAATAAGCCCTTACCGGTATTGTATACAAGCGCCGAATCATCTGATACATAATCGGGATGCTGATAGGAATTTTCTGTAAAATATCCGATCGCTTTGCGCTGCTCAAACTCATAATATGTGGGAATTTCACCCAGAAAAGTTATATGGGGAGTAATTTGTACAGGTTTTTGTGAAAGTGTCAACTTACATGTTTGCGCTAATAGTTCACTGGTAACGGGTATACCAATGCTTAAATCGTTTTCAAATCTTTCTTTAAAAATATGAGGA
>DQAM01000101.1 GCA_003523545.1 Dysgonomonas sp. | reverse complement strand
CCGCTCTTCCGATCTTGACAGGATTAATAACGGTACTATGGTATTAAGTTTTATCGGACACGGATCTTCTCGTTACTGGACCCACGAGTATTTATTGCATTACAGTTTAATAAATAATTTGAATAACGATAAACTCGGATTATGGGTAACGGCAACCTGTGACTTTAGCCGTTTTGATGATCATCGGGAAAAATCGGGAGGAGAATTAGCTGTTATAAAACGTACAGGTGGAGCAATCGGATTATTCTCTACAGTAAGGACTGTTTACATTGCCCATAATACAGTGATGAACGAATACATCACAAAGCATCTGCTGACCAAAGAAAACGGAAAGCCGATGCGCTTGGGTGACATATTACGGAATGTAAAATCAGAACCCGCATTGTCTTCCAATATAAGTAAACTGAGATTTATATTGTTGGGTGAT
Source organism: Dysgonomonas sp. (assembly GCA_003523545.1). Lineage (GTDB taxonomy): Bacteria > Bacteroidota > Bacteroidia > Bacteroidales > Dysgonomonadaceae > Dysgonomonas_A. Next base: position 3,680 of record DQAM01000101.1, on the reverse strand, counting down.
CCTGCTTTGCGTTTGGCTTATCCCAATGAATCGTATAAAGTACAGATCGATCAGATCAATGGTTTGGATATTTCTGATGAAACAATTAATCTGCGTGCATTGGATGATGTTGCTATTGTCGGTCATATCGTAGATAATGACGGAAACATCGTTTCAGATTATAATGGTGTCCTGGAATCTGTAATATTTGATTCAGAGCAATTGATGAAGACTAAAGGCAACGGGGTAGGGAGCGAAAGAGCAAAAGAATATATGACCTATCCTAATACTTTATTTGCAGGACGTGTAGAGGTGAAAAACGGGGAATTCAGAGTTAATTTTACTGTATCTACTGATATATTAAACTTGAACGGTAAGGGTAAAATGAATTTTTATGCTTACGACGAAACAGGAGAAAGACAGGCACAAGGTAGTTTTCTTAATTATACGGTTGGTGGTACAAATCCGGGAGTTCCTGAAGAAGAAAATCCTCCTGTAATTGAAAGGATATTTATGGATGATACCGAAATAATTCTCACTAATCAAAATCGTGTTTCAGTGGGGCCTATGCCTAAGTTTGTAGCCGAAATATCGGATGATACAGGTATAAACCTTTCTTCCGGTTCGGGGCGTAATATAGCTCTTATCATAGATAATGGAACGAGCACAGAAGAATACGATCTGAATTCCTATTTCCTGAGCAATGATGGTTCTACCAAACGTGGATCCGTAACCTTTAACATACCTGAATTAGCCCCCGGAAACTACACCCTTGAATTTGTAGTGTGGGATGTATTTAATAATTCAGCTTCTGAATTTGTCGATTTTACTGTGACAAATGATAAGGAAGGTTCTGACTATGCTTTCGAAATCTGGGGTAATCCAGCAAGGGAAATGACGAAATTTGTTTTCAAAACGAAAGGAGAACCTGCCGATAATGTAGACCTGCGCATGTGTGTGTATTCCTTGTCGGGTCAGTTGGTATGGATACGCGAAGAAAGAGGAGCTGTTAACACACTCAATGTATATGAGTATGACTGGAATTTGGACGGAAGCGGTGGAGGACGTGTAATGCCGGGTATATACATATGTACCGGACAGGCGGTTATAGATGGAAAACCCCGTAAAGTCCAGGCAAAAAAATTAATAGTAGTAAATTGATACAATTATTCGATTAATAACATTCGAGATTAAAATAAATAAGATAAATGAGAAAGCTGATATTGACAAGTTTTTTGGCTCTGACGGCCTTGTATGGATATACGCAAGAACCTATCAATCCTATCGTGACGGCAGTTCCTTCTCTATCCATAGCTCCCGATGCACGTGGAGGAGGTATGGGTGATGTGGGAGCGGCAACATTACCCGATTTATACTCACAGCATTGGAATCCTGCGAAATTGACCTTTCTGAATACGAAAGCAGGATTAGGAGTTTCATATACTCCTTGGTTGAGCAAACTCGTAAAAGATATAGCTTTAGTATATGCTACCGGATTTTATAAATTCGGGAATGACGAAAATCAAACAATAAGTGCTTCTATTCGCTATTTTTCAATCGGAGATATAAACGAAACGGACCTGAACGGAACGTTTGTAGCTTCCGTATCTCCTTATGAAATGGCTTTCGATGTTGCCTATTCTCGTAAATTAACCCAAACTTTTTCAGGAAGTGTCGCTTTACGTTATATTCGTACCGACTATTCTTCTACCTCCGATGATGGAGCTACTGCAGGTAATGCCTGGGCTGCCGATATAGCCGGATATAACGAATCATACGTTATGATAGGACAGGCAGAAAGTTTGCTGGGATTAGGTTTTAATATCTCGAACATCGGTACAAAAATTTCTATGGATGGTGGAAATACGGAATATTTTATTCCTACTAATATGCGGCTTGGGGCGTCGTTGACTTATCCATTAGATGATTACAATACATTGGCTATAAGCGCAGATTTAAATAAGTTATTAGTTCCGTCAAGACCAGTGCAGAGAGAAGAGGAAACGAACGACGAGTTCCGTGCAAGAATCGATGAAGTAAATAAGACTGGTCCCGTATCAGGTATATTTAAGTCTTTTAGTGATTCACCCTATGGTTTTAAGGGAGAATTAGAAGAAATAACATGGTCGTTAGGTGCTGAATATGCTTACAATAATCAGTTTATGCTTAGAGCAGGATATTATAATGAAAGCCAGAAACAAGGAAACCGGAAGTATTTTTCGTTTGGAGCGGGCTTTAAATTGAGCGTGTTCAATCTGGATGCATCTTACTTAATTTCTACAGCCGAATCCAACCCTCTGGATCAAACATTAAGATTTTCATTAGGATTCGATATGGATGGATTAAGGGGCTTATTTAGGTAATTAAACGGATAATTATTATGAAGATAAGAGTAGGATTCGGATACGATGTACACAAAATTGTAGAGGGAAGAGACCTTTGGCTTGGCGGAGTAAAAATAGAATATCCTTTCGGGTTGCTAGGCCATTCAGATGCGGATGTTTTACTGCATGCTGTTTGCGATGCTTTACTGGGAGCCGCCAATATGCGAGACATTGGTTTTCATTTTCCCGATACCGCAGGAGAATATAAAGACATAGATAGTAAAGTATTATTGGAAAAGACTCTGCAAGTAATCTCAGATAAGGGATACAGAGTCGGCAATATTGATGCTACAATTTGTGCCGAACGCCCTAAAATAAATCCACATATCCCCGCTATGCAGGAAATTATCTCAAAGATATTAGGAATTGATATAGATGACGTTTCTATAAAAGCGACCACATCCGAAAAAATGGGATTTGTAGGAAGAGAGGAAGGGTTTGCGGCTTATGCTGTAGCGTTGATAGAAAAAGATGAACATTAATCGTCGAGATAAAGTCCGCATAGAAACAACTCTCGATGGATCTGTTACGCTTTATCTGCCCGATATAGATGAGCATTATCATTCAGTGAATGGAGCCATGCAGGAGTCGATGCATGTGTACATTAATGCGGGTCTAAAGGAATGTAAGAAGAAGTGTATAAATATATTGGAAGTAGGATTCGGTACAGGGCTTAATGCCTATCTGAGCCTTCTATATTCAAAAGAAAACGGAAAAAAGATAGATTATACAGCTATCGAGTTATTCCCTTTAGCAGAAGAAATAATTCACAAACTTAATTATGCATCCCCGGAGACTTTTTCTGGTGAATTATTCGAACGGTTGCATACATCTTGCTGGAATGTAAAAGAACATATAACACCTTGGTTCGATTTATCAAAATTCGGATACGATTTTACAGATTTGAATTTCTCTTTTGATAACACCTTCGATGTATTATATTTTGATGCGTTTGCACCCGATAAACAGCCTGCGATGTGGACGCAGGATATATTTGATTTCTTACATGGTATTACTGCCGAAAATGGAATACTAACTACTTATTGTGCAAAGGGAAGCGTAAGACGTATGCTTATGAGCAGCGGATACAGCGTACAACGGTTACCAGGCCCTCCGGGCAAGAGGGAAATACTCCAGGCAAAAAGAAAATAAAGAAAGTCTATATTCATCTAAAATAGTTTCAATTCAATAAGTTTGCATTTTTTTGAAAAATAAACTTGAAAATATTTGGAATGAAACAAAAGAGTCCTTACTTTTGCACCCGCTTTGGTTGAGAAGTCAACGAGTAAAAGCGAGAAAAAAAGAAGCGGTCTTTGA
>DQAM01000386.1 GCA_003523545.1 Dysgonomonas sp. | reverse complement strand
TGGTTGTACTGGTTCAGAACTCTAAAGGAGGAGGACTTTCATCCAATTTTTCATCATCTAATCAATTTATGGGAGCTCCTAAAACAGCTGACTTCCTGGAAAAAACAACCTGGGGACTGGCTGCTACCATTATCGTGCTGAGCCTTGCAAGTGCAAAGCTGATGCAGACACCTTCATCTTCTGGTGTTCCTGCTCCTATCGTTGCTCCTATGGATAATACGCAGGCTCCGGATATGCAGTCACCTCAACCGGATGCTCAATCTATGCCGGTATTACCCCTTCCTGAACAAAATCAGGGAAATACTCCGGAATAATAAAGCTTAGAGAAATATAATTTGAACATTATATGGAAGGATTGCCTGTTTAGGCAATCCTTTTTTCTTTACATCTGTCTGGAAACTTTAATGCATTAGAATTCAGAGTAAACGAATTATCACTACCAGTTAATAATAAATCGGGCTGCCTCTTACTACTATCCGGTTTTATAATACAGCCCACAAAGGTCATCTGAATCATATAAAGGGTGTTCCCATAGTTTACTATCTGCAAAGTGACTCACACTACTTACTAAAAGGGAATTTCATGCACTCCATTCTCTTCGAAAGCGGTATATTGGAATTGCATGTTTGACAAAACCACACCGTACGCTTCATTAATAATAATGTTAATTGACATAATAGTCCTAACAAAAAAGGATTATCGTAATGATAATCCTTTTGCTTTTATTTATTTTATACCTCAGTACTATTCAGCTATTGCCTTATTCGCCCAAGGCTTAGACATGATAGACGAAGGTATTTTGTAACTATCTGTAGTAATAGTTGCCGATTTCAACGCTCTTACCCCTCTGATGTCATCTATTATCACTTTATAAATCCTTTCACTTGTAACCCCCAATGGGCGTAGAGCTTCTACTTCCTCAGGATTTATATCATTCACAAGATATTTACCGGTCGGGGTAAAGCCATTGGCGTAATTTGAGTTACCATCTTTATCTGCCATATAACCGATCGGCACGGTTAATTGCCATTGATTGGTTTTATCTGCAGTGGGTACAATAGCTATATTATTATTATCCCCGGCAGTTGTCTTTTCTCCTACCAGTATAAGATTATTGCCCCAATATGCTTTCAAAGCATTTATAAATGCCTCGCTTGCAGATGCGGTATATTGGCCTGTTATAATATAGATTTTAGCTAATTGATCTCCCAGGTTAGGAATAGAAGAAACATTGCTTAGTGAGATCTGCCTGTCCCCAATGTCTTCTCTTCTCTTATAAACAAGGAAAGGATCTCCGGTTGTCCTGTTTTTCACCAAGGCACTTCCCAAGGTTTCAAATATAGGAAGAAATCCCCCGGGATTATATCTTAAATCCAGAACAAAATAGTTTATATTTTTACTTTTCAACTGAGTCAAAGCATTCAACAATTGAGTCTTGTGTTCAGAAGTAAACCGGTTATATGCAATATATCCAACCCTCAGACTTCCCATCACTGTATCAGTAACTGCATAAACCGGGTCTTCATTTACCACTAAAGCATTGTCTGAACTCATAAGTGGAAAATCAACCTCTATAGGTTCGGATTGAGGCGGACGCATATAAGAAAGCTTAACAGTTCCTCCTTCCGCGATAGCTTCAGCCAATAGTGTTTTTGAATTCTGCTCAGTGACACTAGTTCCATTTACTGCGATTATATTATCACCTCGCCTTATATTATTATCAGCAAATGTTCCTTTACGGGTATAATAAACCACATAATAAGTTACATTATCACCACGGTAATTATTAATGCCATATTCGAAACCGATATCATAAGACTCTTGCGAATTGATATTCGATATTTTCGCAAGTGAAGCAATATTATCAGAACCGCTTTTCAATCCCCCGAAAAATTCCGGGGGCTGAATCCCATAATTCAGACTGGCAGAATCTTTGGCCGTCCAGAAAAGATAATTCGACTTTAAAGTAGTAAATATCCATTTATTTACTTCTACCGGATCTGAATCCATAGAAGGCATTTCACTCTCACATGAAGTTGTTAGTAGAAGACCAAACAGCCCCGCGAAGACAGGTAATAAAATTCTTCTCATCTTATTTTTTGTTGTTTAATTTTATATGACGCAAATTTATCTATTTTATTTATTCCTACCAAATTAGCCCTCCTTTCCCCTGACGCACGATGACAGGCTCATCTCCTGTGCAATCTACGACAGTCGAAACCTCTGTTTCTCCATATCCTCCGTCAATCACCATGTCTACAGTCGATCCGTATTCTTCATAGATCAATTCAGGATCTGTAAGATATTCCGATTCCTCATGATCTTTTAATGAAGTAGTCATAATCGGGTTTCCCAACATATTTACAATATCGCGAATTATATTATTGTCAGGTATTCTTATACCCACGGTTTTTCGGTCTTTATATATTTTGGGAAGAGAAGAAGCTGTTTTCAGGATAAATGTAAATGGCCCCGGCAGGTTCTTTTTCAGAAGCTTGAATACTGAATTATCCATCTTGGCATATTCACTAACACCGCTTAGGTCGTAACATATAATGGATAGATTATTTTTTGCCGGGTTAAGCCCCTTGATTCTGCATACTTTTTCTACAGCCCTGACATTTAGGGCATCGCACCCTATAGCATACACTGTATCGGTTGGATATATAATCAGTCCTCCTTCCTGAAGAATACCGACAACTTTGTCAATTTCCTTCCGGTTCGGATTTTCATTATATAATTTAACCAGCATAATTAAAATTCAGTAGGCTACAAATGTAATAAAAGTAAATGAAAACAAGGTTCGTTTTCATTGTCTTAGTGACAAT
>DQAM01000385.1 GCA_003523545.1 Dysgonomonas sp. | reverse complement strand
ATTCATGTAGTTATTCTGGATGAAGATAGCATGCATCTTATACTTATCGGTAATATAACTTGCAAATACACTGTAATTAGTCTGCTTATTAGATAGGAATCTATAGAATCCACGCGAATAGATATAGTCAATATCGAAACCAAGGGTGAAGTTTTTATTAAAGCTGAGCGACATGGTCCCGGTGAAGTATTCTTCTTTTGACTGCCGTCCTCCTCCCGAATGATAGGTAAAATTAGAATAGGGATTTTTGGTGTCGAGGAAAGTGTGGTTAGCAGGTGTATGATGATAATAGGAAAAAGCATCGAGGAAATTGAAATGGGAAGCTTCACCTCTTTCGAAAAAGATTTTCGATTGTGCAGGAGATCCCCAGTTCCCCAGATAGCCGACCGCTACACCCTGTCCGTCCATAAGGCTCTCTTGATGATATCCTTTGAATAAAGTATCCATAGGGACGGGTATTCGTTCTCCAAATCGCGGATCGATCCTCCACGAAGGTATCTCGGGCAGTACCCTGTTCATCGAATCACCCGACAGCGAATCTGATAAAGCAGTTCCACCTGCGGGAAGCTGAGCTGTTGGGAGATCTGCCGGCAGAGTTGCATTGAGTTCCTGATTGAGGCTATCATTATCAAAAATAAAACGGGGTTCCTGAGCATACAGTGACCCGATACAAGCTGAAAATATGTTTAGAATAATGATAATACGTTTCATCGCCACAAACTTACATAAAAAACGGAAATCCTAAACAGGTTTTTCCTAAATTCTAGTTAAAGCAACGGCTTAATAGTAATAAAAAGCTAAAATGAAAATGCTGATTCCTACCGGAGAAATAAAATTATTTTGTAAGTTCTTTCAATACGTGGTATGCAATAGGGCAGGTCGATGAATTCTTAACCGTCAGCATATATATCTGGCTGAATTTTTTCCGGTCGGTATGAGGGTATTCCCGGCAAGCTTTAGGCCGGAACTCGTAAATCGAGCAGTAATTGTCGGGCATCAGGAAAGGGCAGGGCATCGATCTGAATACGTAATCCCCGTCTTCATCAATTTTTAGATATTTATCTACCACTTCCGACGGTTTTAAACGTAGCGCCTTAGATATCCGTTCTATATCTTTGTCATAAATGGCAGGACCCAGCGAACGGCAGCAATTGGCACATTCCAAACAGTTTATTTCTGAAGAAAAATGCTCGTGAAGGTCATGAACAAGGTTATCCATTTTCTCCAGGCGTTTTTTATTCTTTTTGTAATAGGCGGTGAATACAGGCTTTAGTTTCTCTGCCCAAAGCGGTAAGTCTTTATAATTCTTTGACATCTTTTTCGTCCGGACGTGTTATTTCCCCGACCAGGGGGATTCGCATTCTAACTACGATTTCTTCGCGGGAGTAATTATTACCGAGAAGGTACATCAATTTGCAGACCGTGGCTTCTACCGTTCCGTCCAATCCGCTTATTACGCCTGCTTTAAGCAGTTCCCTTCCAGTCTCGTACCGCTGCATATCCACACTCCCTATTTCGCACTGGGTAATATTTACAACATATATACCTCTCTTGACGGCATCGCGAATGATCTCGAGAAACCAATCGAGCCGGGGAGCATTGCCCGAACCGTAAGTTTCCAGGACTACAGCCTTGATATCTTTTGATTGCAGGATAGCTTCCACGATCGGTTTGCTTATACCGGGGAAGAGTTTAAGAATCACGATGCCGCAATCCATATTGTAATGAAAGATGGTCTTTTTGCTGTAGTCGGGTGTCAATATGTGGCTGCGGTCGTATCGTATATGTATTCCCGATTTCCCGATCATCGGGTAATTGTATGTTTTGAAAGCATTGAAATTGTCGGCATTGATCTTGGTCGATCTGTTTCCCCTCAGCAAATCGTTCTGGAAAAAAATACATACTTCCGGAACTATCGGGTTTCCTACCGAATCCTTATCGGCTGCTATTTCCATAGCGGTAATAAGGTTTTCTTTGGCATCAGTCCTCAATTTTCCTATCGGAAGCTGTGCCCCGGTAAGAACAATTGGCTTTGTCAGGTTCTCGATCATAAAGCTAAGTGCAGAGGCAGTATATGCCATTGTATCTGTGCCGTGCAATATGACAAACCCGTCGTGCTCTTCGTAATTATCTTCTATGATGCGTACCAGCCTTACCCAGTATTCGGGTGTGATGTCAGACGAATCTATCGGCGGATTGAACACATAAGTATTGATGTGGAATTTGAGCCTTTGCAGTTCGGGTATGTGGCCGTTCAAATGATTAAAGTCAAAAACTTCCAGGGTGCCTGTCGTATTCTCTACCATACCTATAGTCCCCCCGGTATATATCAACAATATATTTGCATTGGCATCGATCATTCAATATGTATTTTTGAATGACAAAGTTAATCTTTTTATCAGGATTGAAAATATAGATATAAAATAAATTATTTCTTTTTGATAATTATTTTCTTCTTTATTGATTTTTATGTCAATAGTATCGGTTTAATATTGAGTGTTGTGGGTGTATTGTTCTTTCATTTTGATTTTATTGGTTGTTGCTGGCCCAAAATTTCATTTAAAACCCGTGTGCGGTTTTCCCGGTATAACTCTTTAGCAATAACCCTGCCGTCAGATCCTATCAGTAAATTATAAGGCACGGCTTTTACTGAATATAAGTTTGTAACATCCCCTTGCCAAAGCTTCAATTCCGACACATTTATCCAATCCATATTATAATCCCGGATAGCATTGAGCCATTCTTGTTTATCTTCTAGGCTTTCTATCGCTATACCTACTATTTCCAATCCTTTGTCTTTAAATCTGCTATAATCTTGTTTGAGATACGGAACCTCTTCCTTGCAATGGGAACATCCCGGCGACCAGAAAAAAAGTACTACGTTTTTTCCCTTGAAATCAGATAATTTCACTTGCTTCCCATTTTCGTCTTGTATAGAAAAATCAGGTGCATATGCTCCTATAGAAATAGTCTTTATTTTGTCTATTATTTCTTTTACTTCGATGCCGGGACGGCTTTGTTTTATCTGTGGCGACAGGCTTAGATAAGCTTCTTGCGCCCGTACATTATCAGGGTTAACCTCAAGATTGGAACGCAGCATATACAGGCTCAGCATATCATCCGGATGGTTTTTTATAAAGGACAACGCGATAGATCGG
>DQAM01000384.1 GCA_003523545.1 Dysgonomonas sp. | reverse complement strand
GGGATCTTGTGAAACTATCATTTTGAAACCCTGTTCTCTCAATGATTTCAGCATTCCTCTCGGGTCGGTATAATTTCCTTTGCGCCACTCAAAGTCTTGCAGATATTGTGTCCAGCCTATATCCTGATAAATTATATCACAAGGCATCTGGCGCCTACGGAATTCTGCGGCTATTTCTAATGCCTGAGCTTCTTTAGTATACAACCCGCGGGATTGCGCAAATCCTAATGCCCACTTTGGAGGCATGATAGGTTTGCCTGTCAGGTCGATATATTGTTGTTGTATATCTTTATAGTCTTTCCCAAAAATGAAATAGTAGATAAAAGCTCCGTCAGGCGCCTCAAAAGAATAATATTCGTCCGATTCGGTACCAAATTTAAATTCTGTCTTGTAAGTATTGTCCAGGAATATACCGTAACGATAACTGCTCATAAAGAAAGGAATACTTTTAGCCAATGGGTCTTCCGATACACTATAACAGGGACGGTCGCTATTCCACATTTTATAGGAACGTCCACGGCGGTTCAATGGACCCGTTTTTTCTCCCAATCCGAAAAACTGCTCATCATTACGTAAAACTTTATGAGCTTTCACTGCTTTTGAATCGGCAACATGTCCTTTTTCTTTGAAATCGCTGAAAACCAACTTTTGCCATTTATCAAATATCAGCAACTGCATCGGATTTTTATTTACCCTGATACGTAATTTAGATGTGAATATCTCATAGCATGCCGGTTCGTCATTTACATTGATTTCGCCTATGTCTTCAAGATTCTCATTTACTACCGCAAATGACTCATTGTTTCTTACAAATTTTCCTGACTGGTCGAACCATACCTTCACAACAGAACTGCTGTTTATTGTCAACGACAGTTTAGAACCGTCTTTACAATTGAATATTACCTGATTTCCGTTTTTGGCATAGGAGATACATTCTCCGGCAATCAATGCTGTCGAAGAAAATATCAATCCCATGATAAATAACCAAACTTTCTGTATCATGATTTTTAAATTTCTTATTATTAATATTCAAATACTACCATATCCCAATACTTGAGCGAAGGAATAGTTATTAAAACTTCGCTGCCCGATTGGGAAAAGTCTATATTCATAGCAACTCCACCATTAATATCGGGTGAAGCAAGCCATACCTTAGTTACAGTATTTGACGTATTTACTTTAACCTGTATATCTTTAACTAAAACCGGCTCTTTCTGAGTACCGTTCGTATCGCGCCATTCCATAGTATTAGCCTGCGAGAAATTTATCAAATGAACAGCATCTTTATCGGTAAATTTCTTACCTACCACTGCTATGTTTCCCTGTGATGCCGGCCAATTCTCGAAAGAAAGACTTCCATCAGCAGACTGTACATTTATCGTGGAAAAAGTACCTCCATCACGTAATATATTTTGATATGCCACAAGAAAATCATAATAATGTGTAAGGGATTTCTTTGTTTCCGATTTCATTTGCAGATTCGAATTCGGAAAATACTCATTTGCAAGATAATGCTCCCCCAATTCGAGATGTGCCCCCCCAAAAGAAAATATTACGGCATCAGTGAGTAATATGCCGGAGGTATTTATATAACCGGAATTGCCTGAGCGGGCATAATTCATATATGCTGCCAATACAGCCGCTTTTGTATTTTCACTGTACCTGCTATTATCGAATATAACCTGAGCCAATTGATCATAAGTCTTGGATTCGTCCCAGACTTCGGTATACAGGAAGTCTACTTCTGATTTCGCAATGCTCTGCTGCTGTCCGTATTGGGAAACAGCGTTCATAACCAATCGCTTGTCAGGATTACTTTGCTTCATAGCAGAGATAAAAGATTTGTATGTATCATCCAGTTTTACAACATTTCCACTGTAATCATAAACCGTTCCCCGGTTTCCTAACTGGTCGATATGATAACCGTCGAAATCGAAAACTTTATAGATATCGTTATGCCTTCCCGTTATGTAATTCTGCCATTCCTGATTTCCGGGATTGGTGAGGTAGATACTGCTCCGGAAAGGAGGGTCGAGGTGGTGACTGTCTTTTTTTAAATGATTCTCATCTTTAAAAAGATACCATTCTTCTTTTACTCCATCCGCTCCGGCATTGTTCAATGCTCCGAAAGCCAGATTATAAAACATGGCTTTCATTCCTCTGTTATGGGCGGCATCTATGTATCCTTTGACAGTAGACAGATAGTTCGTCCTGCCCATTAAGTCAGACCATGATGCAGAAGGATTATCCACTGTCCCCGCCAAAGGGCGTTGATGGTCGTGCATCCAGTCGTAAAATTGAATGCCATTGATGTGGTAACGGTTAAGCACCTCAATATTATTTTCTATCTCTTTATCCGATAGTTTTCCGTAGGAAGATAAAAAGCCGTAACGTGGAAATTTTTTCCAGTCGGACGATACATCCACAGCAATGCTTTGGTGTATTTTTTCTTTTCCATCTGTAATTTCATAAATGTCTACCATATAGCCTTTGTAATCATCGGAAGGTGGTGTCCAACTCCATGAATTAGAAGATAAAAGGTCTTCTGATATTACCTTTCCTAAATGGGAGTAACGGATTTTTACATTGCCGGATGGCTTTTCTTTCAAGGTAAAGTGAACCGTTTCTCCCGGTTTATAGCAGGCTTTATCTGTGTTCAAATCCGATTTGTAATGAGTTATACCGTATATTACCGGGTCATTATTTGTATCGTAATAATCTTCACAACTCCACAGAAAAAGAGTCAAGCAAGCTATTATGTATAAGTTTATTTTATTCATCTCGTTTGTTTTTAGAAGAATAATTGTGAGTCAAAAGGC
>DQAM01000255.1 GCA_003523545.1 Dysgonomonas sp. | reverse complement strand
TACAGCCAAAAAACAGCTATTTTGATATTTTGACTGGAAAATGCGGTTGTTAGGCGTTAATATTCTTTTATTAATTCCTGTTTATTAGAAATTTAATTGCTATGTTTATGCTCCGAAATCATAACAACTTCCGTTTGACTTTATTTTATTGGAATAATGATTAAACCAAATCTACACGAAAATTTACTGAAAGAGCTAAAATTAAGAGTACAGAAAAGTTCTGAATTGGTAACTATCCTTAGCGGTATACTCAATTTGGGGAAAGAGGCGATATACCGGAGATTAAGGGGTGAAGTACGGTTTACCTTCGAAGAAGTATCCACTATCTGTTATCATCTGGGTTTATCGCTGGACAGCCTTTCGGAAACATCGGACTTAAAAAGGCCGTTCTCGTTTAAAATAGCTGATTTTGCTAATCCAGAAGAAAAGGATTATGAACTGATCAATGAATTTGTGGATTTCCTCAAATTTATCAAGGATAGTCCTATTACCGAAATGGGGTTCGCCGCCAAGTTAATACCTGATGGTTTGCATATTAATTATTCTTATATAACCCGTTTCTACCTCTTCAAGTGGATATATCAATATGATAATTACAGCAATATAAAAAAGTTTGAAGATGTGAAAGGAACAGACCGTATACTTGATATTCTGAGAGATATGACTTATCATCTACAGTTTATCAAAAAGACGTATTACATATTCGACAAGAGGATATTTGAGAATTTTGTGGATGACATAAAATATTTCAAAAGTATAGAATTGATAAATGACGACGATGTCGAATCGTTGAAAAAAGATCTGTTCTCATGTCTTGACAGTATAGAACAGCTCGCTTCGAAAGGCATAAACAAGCTGGGTAATAAGACTGAAATTTATCTTTCCAACCTTAACTTCGAAGCAGGTTTTTCATATATAGAATCTGAATTGTATAAAGTCAGTACCATACGGGCATTCACCATGTACGATATAACGAGCAGTGATGTCATCACCTTCGAAAAGTCTATTCAATGGATGCAGTCCCTTAAAAGAGCTTCTACTCTGATTTCGGAAAGCGGGGAAATAGATCGCTACAATTTCTTTAATAAACAGCGGGAGATCGTAGATACTTTATAGATTCTTTTATTTGCGCAGATAAACTCACAAACTCTCGAATCGTCAGAAATACTTGAGTAGTCCGTCGGCTCTGTTCCCGATGACAGGTATTAAATCGAAACGTTTGACGAAAGATATCTGTAAAGCCCCTGTATGCAGGTTTACAGTCTCTTTATCCGACATGACCGGAAATACCATATTTCCCACATACGAGAATCCCAGAGACCAGCTTCCTCTGTTGTAGCCTGCTGATACCCGGGGAGAGACTGTCGGATAGACTTCTATTTTTCGCCCGAAACGGCTGAACTTATCACCTCCGAAATTAATGCCTACCGTAGTTGAAGCACTTATATCCCAGTACCTTCCCAGCACCCATGTATAGGCATAACCCGCACTTATCCCGAACTGGAAATTTTCGAAAGAATTTTTCCCGTTGTAAACGAATGAACTGTCGGAGCGTATATGGGTATTATATACACCTCCGCCGAGTAAAAAACTGCCTGTGGATTTAAGTTGTTTTTCGTCCTGATTGAAAGCTGCAATATAAGAATAGCGTTTGTGGTTGAATACGTAATGACCATAAGCGCCGTACTGTCTTATTTCCATATCGGGAAACAGCTTTATGTTTTTAGAATTCTGGTCGTCATAGAATCCTTTGTATCGTTGAAAATACAGGTCGAATACAAACTTTCGCCCGTAATTATGAAACTGGAAGTCGATGGCTTGTGTTTTTCCATACGCTTTGTCGGTCATAAAGTTGAAGCCGTAACCATATCCGAAACTGATGATCGTGTTGTTAAAAGAAACCCCCAAACCTATTTTGGGAGGATCATTGGGTAGGTAGTTTGTCTCTTCGCCCGATTCGAATTCATGGTTCATAAAGAGCATCGCCTTCGCTATGAAAGGGCGTACCGATAACCTGTGCCCGAGCGGACGGATGTAGGTGGTATCTATCTGCGCTTCTGCCCGGCATAGCAAGCACAAGAATACGTATAGAAAGAGAATACGTTTTATAATCATGGGTTTAATTCCGGTATAGAACAGTATTTTATAGATGTATGTATGGTTTTCTTTTTAACTTTGAGGATAAATGTATCCGGTTTCTTATCGATTGTATATAACTTTCGGGGCATAAAGATATAAAAAGAGCGGTAAAAAGAGCCGGATAAATCACAGGTTATAGATGAAAATTTTAATTTCGCAACCATAAACGCCGGAAGGACATATTATCAAACAAAATGAAAAAATATAAGAATCTTCTATCGGAATCTGCGGTTTGGAACACGGTATCCGAGTTTATCGACCCGGAAGGAAATATCACCTCGGCAGAAGGACAATCCGTAATAACTTTATCATCTTCCGGGATAATAAACGACAGCTGGGTAAGAAATGCGGACGGACAGATCCGTAATAAATATGTTATCAGCAAGAACTCCGAGACACATTTTACCTATGTTTCCCATAATCCCGCATTAGGGGTACAGGAAGGATTTTATGATGTAAACAGAAACTACATCTTTTCTAAGTTTGCTATACAAGGTACGGAGATGAACGGGTATGAAGTGATACGAAGGGTTGAAGATGTATGTTATGCCAGCGGGGCGCTATACGACGGCAATAAGCTTATAAATACATGGACAGCCGCTATGACCCTTGATAAAGGTGGGTAACGGTAAGCTCTCCGTTAAGCGCCGGGTGAGGCGGTAATCCTAAAATTATAAAAAGAAGTATATTGTTTATCAATGGATAAACATTTATATTTTGGGGTTTGTTTATCAAATACACAAACAATAAAAACAGACAGGTTATGGAAAAAGAACACAAAACGCACAAAGCACCCGATTATCTCGAAGATCCGCATTTGACGAAGAAAACGAAAGAATTTCTGAAAGAACTCAATGCAAGCGATACGCCCGTTGAAGAACTTTCCATTGAGGACGCCCGTAAAGTACTGGTAGATGCACAGGCTTCGGCAGATGTAGATTATTCAGGTATAGAAGAATCCGAAAAAACAATCACAGCAGACGATTATACGTTGAAGCTGAACATCGTGCGTCCGGAAGGTGTATCGGGTAAAATTCCGGTATTTGTGTTCCTGCATGGGGGCGGATGGGTACTGGGAGATTATCCGACACATAAAAGGCTTGTACGCGACCTGGTTGTAGAATCGGGATATGCAGCAGTTTTTGTGAATTATACTCCTTCGCCGGAAGCTAAATATCCACAGGCGGTAAATGAAAATTATGCCGCGACAAAGTGGGTGGCTGTACATGGCGACGAAATAGATGTAGATGGTACACGGCTGGCTGTCGTCGGAAACAGTGCCGGTGGAAATATGACGGCGGCTGTTTCGCTGAAAGCCCTTGAAAATCATGGTCCGGAAATTAAGGTGCAGGTGTTGTTATGGCCTGTGACCGATGCCGGTACAGATTGGAAATCGTATGAAAAATATGGAGAGCAGCGCTTCCTTACAGCTTCGCTGATGGAGTGGATGTTTGATCAATATACAAATAATGAAAGCGATAAGGAAGAAATTTATTATTCTCCGTTCAGGGCTAGTAAAGAGCAGTTGAAGGAGCTTCCCCCTACATTGATAGCTGTAGCCGAAAACGATATTCTCCGGGATGAGGGTGAGGCTTTCGGACGCAAACTGAGCGAAGCGGGTGTAGATGTTGCCACTATCCGTTTCAACGGAATTATACACGACTGGGGGATGCTGAACGGATATGCAGATCTTCCCGAAACACAATCTATGGTCCTCATTACTGCAGCTACACTTAAAAAATACCTGAAATAATAAAGAATAGAGAATTATTTCATTTTAAGATTTGTAATAAGGTAAAAAAACGGCTTTTCTTAATCAAGAAAAGCCGTTTTCGTCTGAAGAAGAGTTGTTATTTGAAACGGTAGACCAGTTGGAAATTGACTACAGGCCACCATTTCATCAAATCTTTATAATGGCTGTCGAAACTGTCCGACCTGCCTTTAGCTTTTTTAAATTCCGTTCCTCCATATTCTATCGAGTAGCTTCCCTGATACATAAGTCCTGCCTCGAGCTTGAAGCTGAAATTACCTTTGGGTACGCTTCTTCCCAAACCTAACCCGAGATATGGTTTAATCCAGTTTTTACCTGTCCGTATATCTGCCCTGATTGTGCCTTCTGGCGTTACGGGAATTTCATAATCTGCAAAATGCAGGTTCGGCCATGCGTCGTATCCGGCCTGTAATACTGAATTTTCTCCGGTCTGAGGATCGATTAACGAACCGTTGACCGATATAGTGTTTTTGCCGAAAAACAGACCTGCTGTAAGGTGGAAAATGCCGTTCCGCATGGGATAGAAATCGAATAGTGCATGTAAATTATAGAATTCCATATCCGCATCGAAATCCAGATCGGGATCGTATCCCCCTGCTGCATCACGGATTTGCTCGTCCTGGGTGCCGACTGTTATACCGGGACTAAAATTGAGGTAGCTGAATCCCAGCCTGAAATCCATATTGCGTGATATGGTGGCGCCGTAATCGAGGCGGAAGCCTGTTGTAGAGGCCCCGACTGCAATACTGAAATGGTCGAGGAAGTTGGAAGACGGATTATAATTGTTAATGTCTCTATGGCTGTCTTCTCCCCCGTAACTTTCGGATAAGACATAGCTTAGCAGCTCATCCTGCCCCGAATCCTGCCCGTTTTGGTAGAGCCGGATATGCTGTGTGGGAATGTCTCCCTGGGTCAGTGCCGAATTACGTAACGAATTGCTGTCGACGTTTCTTATCTCGATGATTTTCCTGTTCTTTATTTTTTTAGAACTATTGAGCTGTAGGGGCGGCATATATTCATACGTTTCGCCGTTGCTCTTGCGGATGGTTGCACGTTGTTCGGGCGGAAGTTTCGATACCAGTTCTGCCATCATCCGGTCTATGTCTTCGATGGTTACGCCTTTTGTAACCGGTGCTTTTTGAACAACGAGTAAATCCTCAGTTGCCACGGGATTTTCTATTTTTACAGATACAGGTGCATCGGCAGAATCTTTGACTGCCCTTGTTTCCTGTGAATTGCTTCCTATAGCAGCTGCTATATTTTCTGCGGGCAATAAATACACGGATGCAATCAGCAAGCCGGTAATTGATAAAATCTTTTTCATTTTGTGTTATTATACCTTGATAAACAATCTTTTCCAAATGAATCTTGCCATAGCGGGATGCGTATTTCCCCCAATAAATACGATATACCGTGCCGGATGGAATGAAAACAGCTGAAATTTAAGCTGTTGATCCGGGCAAAATTTACATTTTAATAACCAGTCAGACGTTTCTGTCTTGCATTGAGCAGCGATCTTTGTATCTTAGGATCGAAGGAACAGGGTTGGTACTTTTTGAAAGGGTATCCTGTTTATACCTTATAAGTAATACGAAATAAGGCGTTAAGTTATACTTTCCTGTTAATAATCTTTTGCATATCAATATTCGTTATTGCAAATATACGGATATCCATATATAAATGCAATATTATGAAGTCCTGAGTAAGTCNNGTTATTGCAAATATAACAAATTTATTACAATTATGTTTATTATTTTAGTTCTTTAACGTTGTTAAAAACATGTACTTAGCTCACTTTTCTTATAATAGAAGATTAGATATATGTGCTGTTTTGCTAAAGTAGATACAAGGCTAAAAGAATAAACAAACTCCGGTTATATAATGTTATTTATAAGCAAACTTAAAAAACGAAAGCATTATGAGTAATCTGATAAGAAGGAATGAATGGGGCAGGTTCCCTTCATTTTTTAACTGTAACTGGGAGAACGACTTTTTTAAAGGTTCGTGGGAAAATGACCTTCCTGCACTGAATGTAAAAGAAAACGACAAGGAGTTTAAACTGGAGATTTCTGCCGCAGGTTTCGACAAAGGAGATTTCAATATACAGGTAAATAAAGACATTCTCACGGTTTCTGCAAAAAAAGAAATAAATGATGAGGAAAAAGACGAAAATGACAAAGTATTGCGTCAGGAATTCAGTTATTCTACTTTCTCCCGCAGTTTTACGCTTCCCGACAATATCGATACGGAAAAAATAGAAGCTGAATTGAAAAACGGAGTATTGAATGTAGTATTGCCTAAAATGGAAAAGGCCCCGGAAGATTCTAAAAAGCAAATCGAGATCAAATAAGTAGTGTGCTTTTGTATTTCTATTCTAAAGAAGCTGCCTGAAAAATAAAATTATAACACGCTCTTTCACTATGTCATCCTGACGGCAACGAAGCATTTGTTTTTTCGTGAAAGATATCCTTCCTGCCGTCAGGATGACAAAGCACGGATAAGTCATTATCATCTTTTCAGTTTTTATTTTAAACAAATATTCGATATACAATTAATTATAG
>DQAM01000529.1 GCA_003523545.1 Dysgonomonas sp. | reverse complement strand
TACTTTCCATAACGGTTTCTTTTATGGTTATGGAAAATTTCTGTGTGCCTATTAACACACGGGCAAGCCGAAACGGAAGCGACCAACAGGAGATGAAGGGTAGGATTGCTACACAGCTCTTTGGCGTTGCAACCATCGGGAGCAATAAAAAAGGGCTGTCCAGTGACCTCAGAATCTGCGACCGGCGGGAGCGGGTTTTGAAGCGGAAGAAGAATTCAAGGTACGCCGGATTTACTTCCAACGTGGTCACCGCCCCCTGCAAGGGCAAGGTATTTTCGGGAGTAAATCAAAAGGATGCGCAGCGACTTTTGGGTTACCCGAAAGATTACCTTGCTCCTTTGACGACGAGAAAAAAATAAAGAGGCGGAAGTCTCTTTGTTTTTTGATCCGGTGGCAACATTTACACTCCGAAGTGAGGACACTATCGAATACTTCGGAACCAGCAATACTATCGAAGTATTGCCGTTTGCTCTTCAAAGGTAGGTGGAGCAGCTTAATGGGCTGATGTCGATTTGTCGTATCATATAACATTGTTATTTTTAATGTATCCAGCGTGGATACAAACACAAATATATATTGTAATTCTGATAGTTATATACTTGTTACACCCATACAGAGAACTTTGCATCGACTTACATTTATTTGCTACCTACCTTGCCTACATAAACAGACTTTAGCTACTTCTGTTAGTAATATTGGTAATATTACTGGGGAAATATTTATCTTTATACTATGTATGAGTTTAAAGAACAGTTGGATTATGACGGCAATATACCCGAAGCATTTCGGGCGGTACAGCAATGCTTGAATGGTTTTGTAGAAGTGAACTACGAAACGATGTTGGGTATGGTCGCTAATACTAAGGTTACCGAAACTGATATTCAACACTATCGAAGCAAAGCAATTGATATTATCCGCAACAACCCACCATTGGAAAGTCTACCTAAATATCTGCGTGAAGGACGGAAAGACTATCTCTGGTATTCCGAGTTTTTCGATGATGCCGGGAAAGATATTTTTCGCCAGTATGCTAAGCTCGTTACTTCTCCCATTGAAATAAATAAGATGAATTATGCCGAAGAACTAGCAAAAATAGATTTACCTTACTTTAAAGAGTTGGTAGACCTTGTAAGTTTGGAACGCTTGTGTATAAAATATGAGAAATTATTTCCAACTCCCTCTAAAGATACTGCCAAAGAGAAGCTTCCGACTCCCAAAGAGAATATTACTCAGGAAAAGTTGCCAACCCCTAAAAGCAGTATAGCCAAGGAGACTAAAGCTAAACTCAAAGTTACTAAACGTTCCTACCAGCCCAAACTGAATAAAGAACAATATACATTATTAGCAGACTGCATAGAAAAGATTAGGTTGTTTCGCCTAAAAATAAAAATATCGGAGATAAAAAAGCTCCTGACAGGAAAACTAGCCGAACCACTACAGGTTACCAACCAAAAATCATTGGTTTACCTTTTCGACCAACTCATGGAGTCCGGTTATATCAAAGATACATGGATATCTGTTGCCGATGGCAACAAAGATTTTATATCTTTCCGCACGGAGGGTAACAAAGAGAGATATGGGGATAACACGCATAATATTAACATGCAACAATTACTCAACTGTCGTAATAAGAACAAGAAAGAAAGCATTCGTGGGCTGGAAGATATAGAAGACTTGATAGAAGAACTAGGGGAGTATAACCCTGAATAGTTAAAAAATATTATTTGCCATTTTTGACCATAAATATCCCTATTACTTACCAATGTCACATGATTATCTGAATATCAGCTGATTGATATTTATATACGATTTGATAATTCCTATCAAACTTGCCTTTCTTGATTATATATCTCAATAGATATGTATTGACAATCAATATCATACTACCATAACCTGTTAGGTAAAGCTGTTATGCAAACAGCGTGGGCATCAGTAAGTCGATAATTTTGTTCCTGATTTCGGAAGCACCGATATACAATGTCGTATATCCGGTTATTCTCCGGGAGTGCATAATTATGTATAGAGCCAACAAAGCCAACCGTATCAGGGATGTTTGAGTAAGTTGATGTCTGTAAGTGTTAGTAAGCACTATTAACACACTTACATTTATCAAATCATTAAACATTATTATTCACATTTAAAATAAAACCAGTATGAGTGACGAACTTGAAAATACTAAATCCGAAATAGAAAAGAAAGATATATCCGAAGTGATTGAAGACAGTACATGAATGCCGACTTCTGCCAAAGCAAAAGCTGGTCGTAAGAAAGATGAGGAAGACTATGCCCGACGTTTTCTGACGGCACAGAAAGTCAAGGATTATACTCCGGTATATATCGATATACGTATGAAAGAAAAGCTACAAACACTTGTAGCATCCTTACAGCATATCGCTCCGGAGATTACTCCGACTATTTTGTTGTCGAATATCCTTGCAGACCATTTATTGGCAAATAGGGAACTGATTACCCGTGCAGCCAATGAGGGCTTAAAACGTTCGTTGGCCAGCACATTTAACAGTGATAAAGAACAAAAGTAAAAATCAAAGTATTAAATGTAAGAATTATGGAAATTGTATGTATTGATCTATTGACATGGGAACTACTGAAAAGACAGATAGGCAGATTAACATTTGAAGTAAATGCGTTAAAGGAGCTATATTGCCCTAATCCCCGTGACGGCTGAATAGACTCGGCGGATGTTTGCCGGGCTTTGGGTATATCGAAGCGGACTTTGCAGACATGGCGTAATAATGATAAAATACCTTATGCGATGTTAGGAGGCAAGGTATATTTTAAGGAGTCGGATATTGACGGCTTATTGCAATCAGGAATGAAAGGAGTATCAGACAATGGATAAGTTTATCGGTTTTGAGTCCGAAGAGTTCAGGGAACTCGAAGGACAAATAGAGCAGGCTCTTGGTAATGTACAGGATGTTCGGGATAAACATCGTCCGATGCTGGCTGACAATCGTTACCTGAGTGGGGAGGAAGTAATGGAGTATCTGCATATCTCGCCCCGTACGCTTCAAACCCTGCGGGATAAACGAATGATCTGTTATACGACTATCGGAGGTAAGATACTCTATCCCGAAAAGGAATTAGAAGAAGTATTGCATCAAAACTACCACTCACCGGAATTACCATTCTAAGGCGGGAATGGA
>DQAM01000528.1 GCA_003523545.1 Dysgonomonas sp. | reverse complement strand
CGGTTGCAAATACCCACCAGTAAAGAGGTATATGATATGCAAAATTTTCCAACCAACGCGACATGACGTAATGACATAAAGGGACAGCTATCACAAAACATATACTCAATATGGTTATATATACTTTATTGAACAGTAACAAAACTTCTTTTACAGATGAACCCAGAACTTTACGTATGCCTATTTCTTTCCTACGGTATTCACATTCAAAAACGACTAATCCGAAAACTCCTACTATCGAAATAAATACAGCTATCAGGCAAAATAAAGCAATGAGTGACGACAAACGCTTTTCTTTCTGATAAGTCTCGTTCAGGGCATCATCAAAGAAACGAATGTCGAAGGGATAATCCTGATCAACAGATGCAAAAGCAGTCCTCACCCGTTCGAATGTTTCACTGAGGCTGCTCTTAGATTTTACCCTCATATATACATAGTTGTATTTCGTAATATTTTCACTCACATAAAATGCCATTGGCTGTATTCCTGTGCGTAAAGTCGCAAAGTTTATATCCGGTATAAAACCAACGATCCGTCCTAAACCTTCAAAATCATAACCAAGTTCAAGATCATACTTATTGCGCGCAGCTTCATTAAATATGAATGCACCGCTTATTGAGTCCGCACCTATAAAATTCCTGCCGTCTGTCGTTTCTATTCCTAAGACATCTAAAAAGTCCGGACCGGCGAAAATACACTGGAAAGTTATTCCTTCATCATCCCCTTTGTAATGTACTCCCCAACTGTTATATGCCTCACGGCTTCCGAGCAAGGCAAAACTCTTTTCCGCTTTTTCCAATCCGGGAAGTTTCTCCAGTTCGTTCTTCAATACCTCCCATTTTGTATTAGCCTGACGACTGATGTCCGATACAATCAGCATTTCTTTATCATATCCGTACGGCCTGTTTATGAAATATTGATTTTGCAGATACATAAATCCGGCACATATAATCAATGTAACCGATGCGATAAACTGTATACCGATAAGAACATTCCGGGTCTTTTTGCCCTGGGCCGATAACCCGAAGCTGCCTTTAAGAACAAGAGCAGGCGGAAAGGATGTCATATAATATGATGGATACAATCCCGATATAATGCCGACCACGAATGCCAAAACGGCTGTCAGCAGGACAATACCACTGTGGTCTGTTAAGGAAATCGTCACTCTGACAAGTTCTGATACCGGAGAATTTGCAATAAGAAATACAATCGGCAATGATATTATAAAGGCAGCTATGCTGATAAATACGGCCTCAGCAATCAATATCCTGCGGAGCTCGGACGAGGCTGCACCCAATACTTTCTGCGTATTAATAGCTTTTATCCTGGCCGGAGTCAAAGCTATACTGAAATTGGTAAAGTTCACACTCGCTATAACAACGATAATGATGCCTATTGCAAATAAGACAGCCATAATTTCCTTGCTGCTCTTAGGCAGCGAATCCGATACTATTCCTTTTGAATAATAAGTTTCAGCTAAAGGGCTAAAATGAAAAGAAATATCATCTATTTCGTCTCTGCCGGATAAAACTTTTTTGAAAATATTATCCAGGCCGGTAAGTACATCCGGTGAATCGACTTTAATATAAACTTGGTAATTCCAGTTTGTCCATTTCTCCAAATTCTCATTCCCTATGGAATAATAAATCGTATTACGTAGTGAAGAATTTTTCGGAAAATCCTTATATACCCCGCCGACCACCCAGCTTCCTTGTTCTTTTTCCAATCTTTGTCCTATCGGGGATTCATTGCCGAACAACTTTTCAGAAAGAGATTGAGGAATAAGGACATATTCCGGATTTTGCAGCACATGTCTATCACCTTCCACCATCTCGAATGGAAAAACGTCCGTATAATCAGATGCAACACCATGCGACATCTCTTTGTATATATCTTTATTACCCGGCTTGTCTATACTGAAAAAAATCTCTTTGGAAACAGTATGTTCCATGCCTCCCGCTAATATATGAGGTGACGACCGGAAAATTATATCCGCCATTGGACGAGGCATAGTAGCCTGTATATGCCCTTTTTTACTGTTGAGAATTTCTATCCGGTATATACTTTCATGACCGTCTATGGTTTTATTAAAATTATAATCGAAATTCACCTGCATCATGATCACCATGAAGGCAGCAAAAGCAACTGACAGACCAATTACATTGAGTAATGTAGCCGATTTGAACCTTTTCAGGACATAGTACACATTAAGCAATATTTGTTTCATAACCAAGTTATATAAAAATCCGGGTTCAATCTCCGTAGTTTATTTCAATATTAATTCTTCCACATCTCCATACGTATCGTAAGAGGAAGTAATCACTTTCTCTCCCGGTTCCAGACCGCTTGTTACTTCATAGAAGTTAGGATTCTGGCGTCCTATACTTATTTTACGGCGGATAGCCCTGTCCCCGTCAGGGGTAACTACAAATATCCACTGCCCACCGGTCGTTTGATAAAATGCTCCGCGCGGAATAAGAACCGCCTCAGTTGGCTGTCCCAGTTGTAAATTGATATAGTAAGTCTGTCCCGCACGGATATTTTCGGGTCGTTCCCCCTCAAAAATAAAATCAGTCTTAAACTGTTTATCCCTCACTTCCGGATATACCTTACGTACACGAAGGGCATAACTTCTTTCCTGACGCTCGAATGTAGCATCCAGACCTTGTTTTACCCTGTCAATATAATGTTCATCGATGGAAGCTTCTACTTTATAATCCGACAAAACGCTTATCTGACCAATACGTCCTCCGGTTGCAACTGTCTGTCCTATCTCAACATCAAGTAATCCTAATTGTCCATCTACCGGGGCCTTCACATTCAGGTTATCGACACGCTGACGAACAAGTACGAGGTTCTGTCGCATATTGTTCAAGCTCTCTTCCATCTGATCCACCTGCACACTACGGTAGATAGAATCTTGTTTCTGCCTTTCTACTACAAGTTCTTTACCGTTAACAGCATATTCGTAATCTTCTTTAGCCTGCAGATACTCTTCTTTCGAAGTCAGGTTCTCATTGTATAGCTGCCTGTATTGTTCATATTTACGTTTCTTCCTGTCCACATCCATATCCAGCTGTAACTTCTCCTTTTTCAGGTTCAATTTTTCCTGTTCCATAGTTACCTGAGTATTCCGTAAGAAGTTTTGCTTTTCTGCTAATTGGGCTTCACTATTCAAAATATCCAGGTTTAACATTGTATTTGTCAGCCTAACAATCACTTCTCCCTGACGCACCATAGAACCCTCTTCTATTAATTTCTCTGCGACCATACCACCTTCAATAGCACTTAGCTGGATAGTATTGATTGGTAACACCTGTCCGGGTATACGGACATAATCATTAAACTGCCCCTTTGTTACATCCTGCACACTCACACGGCTTTTGTCCACATTGAGTTTAGACGCATGATTACCGAATATAAGCCATCCCACAGCCAATAAAAACAATGCACCGCCGACAATGAATGGTATATGTTTCTTTTTTAAGCCTTTCTTTTTCTCTATGATAGTATCCATAATGTATATTTTTTTTGTTTATATCGATTTGTTGTATATGCTGACTCTTCCCAGCTTCGCAATCAGGTACAGTAATTCTTAACTCTCTGCTACTGACTACTATCTACTGATTGTATATAAGGTTCTCCTTTATAATAATTTACCAGTTTTTGTTTTAAATAAAACTTGAGCAGCGAGTTCAACTCCTCAACTTTCGCCTGAAATACCCGGTTAGCGCTCGTGTGCAGTTCCAACGCGCTGACGAGGCCTTCTTTATATTTACGATCATTCACATCATGCGCCACGGACATAGCTTCCACCTGCTTCCTCGCCTGATAGTATTCATCGACCTGGCCGTTCATATCGGCTACAGCCTGTTCGATTTCGCTGTATAACGCCCGCAGGGTTTCGTCTCTTTCATATCTTGCCATAATCATCTGCGACCTGCTCCGTTTTACACTTGCCGTACGAGAAAAGCCATTGAAAAGAGGAATGCTCAATGTAAACCCGATATAATGCCCCCTTTTGTTTTTCAACTGTTCCTTGAAAGGTGCATAATCGACGCTGCCATCCATCATCCGGTAAAAATTAGTACTGTAACCTGCTCCTAAAGAAATAGTCGGAAACAGGTTACCCTTAGAGGTCTTGTAAGCTAATTCATAACTTTTCATGGATGATTCGGCAGCTAATGCTTTAGGAAGAAAACTTTGGGAGTTTTTGAAAATATCGATCGGCATTTCTTCTGTCTTCGCAATTATAGATTCCGATCTGTAATCTTCTATATCCAGATCTTCATCAATAGGGAAATTCATTTTTTCTTTTAATACTATCAATGCTATGACAAGCATATTTTTCTGGCGTGTCAGGTTATATTTGTCTTCGGCCTCTTTCGCCTGCATCTCGGCAACATCCGGAAAACCCTTTACCCCGAGTTCTTCCATACGTTTCACCTGGTGTACATTCTCCATACTATGTTTCAGCTGTTCTTCGGCTAGTTCGACCATTTGTTTATAATAAAGTACATTGAAAAAGGCCTCCATCGTTTCGTAAGCTATCAGGTCTTTTATCTCCTGCAATTGCTCTTTTCCCATCAGCTTATTTACTTTCTGCATCTTGATGCGGTTGATATTTGCCAGACCGTCGAAAAGAGTCATTGAACCGGTCAGGTTGTATGGATTCGAAAAAGAATTGGCATCACTATAAGTATTGTCCTCATTCAGGCTTCGTCCAAAGTTGAAACTGGCACTTGTCGATGCATTGATCGATGGCAATACCCGTCCGATAGCTTCCAGGTAATTCTGATGGTAAATGCTGTTCTGTTCATCCTGCTTGCCTTTGCGGGGACTGTTATCCACGGCATATTGCATACATTCGTCAAGAGTCCACTTTTTTTCCTGCGCAAGTATATCCGAAATAGAAAAGTGGATCAGAATAAAGAAGGTTATAAATATATATTTCATAATTTTTCATTTTTACTCTTTAAAATACGAACTTCATGCCAAAAGGGGTAGCTAATTTATTACCAGCACTTTAATGGATATACTAAAATTGCAATCTGTAAATTTTTTTTACATTCATGTCAAATACTATTACAGATACGGCGTGTATCGCGAAGAATATCTTTTTTATCAGTAAATATTTATTGTAATTTTATCAGAGAATATATCGGTAATGAACGGAAAATTATCAAAGAGTGTATTATGGCTGATGGCGGTTACTGCCTGTATGGTAGTAGCAAACAATTATTACAACCAGCCCTTGCTGGGTGAAATCTGCCGTGAGTTCAACATTACGGAAGATGATGCCAATAAAGCAGCTACTATCACTATTTTCGGTTATGCAATGGGGCTTTTCCTACTTGTACCCTTGGGTGACATGTTCCGGAAAAAGAAAATAATTATTCTGGATTTCTTCATTATCATTCTTTCATTACTCTGCTTTGCTTTAAGTCCTTCTATCGAAATAATGCTTATATCCAGTTTTTTTATCGGACTGAGTTCTGTCGTACCGCAAATGATGGTGCCCCTGGCCGCACAGCTTTCCAGCCCAGAAGAAAGAAGTAAAAATATAGGGATTGTGATGACAGGCCTGCTTACTGGAATCCTAGGTTCCAGAGTTTTAAGCGGATATATAGGACTATACTGGGGATGGAGATCGGTATTTTTCTTAGCGGCCGGCATTATGCTGATATTGTGGGTGCTACTTTTCATTTACCTACCCGACGTAAACCCCACATTCAAAGGAAGTTACAAAAACCTAATCAAGTCAATTGCTGATCTTATAAGGAAACGTCCCGATCTGCGCATCGCTTCGGTAAAAGGAGCTTTGAGCCTGGCATCATTCCAGGCATTCTGGACAACCCTGACTTTTCATGTAGAACAGCCTCCTTTTTTAGCTCAAAGCGATACGGCAGGATTGTTGGGTATTGTAGGAATCGGAGGAGCTTTGTCAGCATCGTTTGTAGGTTCAATCGCCGATAAAACCGATAAAAATAAATTATATTTTATAGCAATATTACTTATGCTGGCCGCCTGGATATTTTTCGGATTTCTCGGCTATACATATGTCGGCTTGATATTGGGAATATTCGTTCTCGATGTAGGTCTTCAGTCTATACACATAACTAATCAAAGCATTATCTTCTCTAAAGATGTAAATGCTACCAACAGACTTAATACCGTATACATGACCTGCTATTTCCTGGGAGGCTCTTTGGGTGCATACGCAGGGGGCAGATTATGGGCGGCAATGGGATGGAACGGAGTCGTAATCTCAGGAGCCGTATTTGTACTGATATTGCTATTTTTCCAAGTCATTTCAGGCTATTCCTGTACAGACCAAAAATAATAGAAAAGGGGTTGTCCCAAAAGTAAAATTACACCATCAAAATATTACTTCCTTTTGTCATTGAGTCGCCTTCGC
>DQAM01000152.1 GCA_003523545.1 Dysgonomonas sp. | reverse complement strand
GATCTAGACGATTAATCCAAAAATATACCACAAAACTGCATGAAGATTGAACGAAGTTTATCATTCGATTTTTAGGCAGTTTGTTATCTTTGTAAAAAGATATATATAAAAGAATGGAAACAAAAAGACAATTAAAGATAAACCGCCTGATTCAAAAAGAGCTGGGTGAAATTTTCCTGCTGCAGGCAAAAGCCATGCCCGGGGTACTGGTTTCGGTCAGCGGCGTGCGCATCAGTCCCGACCTGGGAATAGCAAAAGCTTACCTGAGTATTTATCCTTCGGCAAAAGGTAAAGAGCTGCTCGAAAATATCAAAAGCAATACAAAAGCCATACGTTACGATCTGGGACAGCGTGTAGGAAAGCAATTGCGCATTGTTCCCGAACTCGTTTTCTTTCTGGACGATTCGCTCGATTATCTTGAGAACATAGACCGCCTGCTCTCAAAAGATAATCCGGATAAAGAGGAGAAGGAAGAGTGAATCTTTCATTGCACATAGCCCGCAGATATCTTTTTGCAAAAAAATCCCACAATGCCATCAATATAATATCCATTATATCGGTGTGTGGAATTGCTGTAGCCACTTTGGCTATGGTATGTGCATTATCTATCTTCAACGGGTTTACGCAGCTTGCAGCCGATTCGTTCAGCCTTCTCGATCCCGATCTGAAAATAATACCCGCCCAGGGTAAAGTATTCGACCCGAATGCATCGGATATACAGGAGGTAAAAAAACTGGAAGAAATAGAAACCGCATCGGAGTCGATAGAGGAAAATGCATTGGCCAGATACAACGACAGGCAGGAACCCGTACTGATAAAAGGAGTCGATGATAATTTCCCGGAGATGGTGGATCTGGATAGGCTATTGCTTACGGGACAATTGGAACTAAGATCGGGCGACGTCGATTTCTCTGCAGCCGGAATAGGGCTTGCCGGAAAACTGGGAATACGCATCGACAACATTGTGCCCCTCGAAATATTTGCCCCGAAAAGGGATGTCCTTGTCAACATGGCTAATCCTTCGGCTTCATTTACGCAGGTTTATACCTATCCCGAAAGTATCTTTGCCCTTCATCAGTCTAAATACGACGATCAGCTGGTTATCGTTTCCATGGACCTGGCGCGCTATCTGTTCCGGTACGACAGCGAAATTTCCGCACTCAATATAAGACTGAAAGACGGTGCATCCGCAGCATCCGTAAAAAAGAAAATACAGGATACATTAGGCAGCAGCTACCTGGTACAAGACCGGTTCGAACAACAATCCGACGCTTTTCAGATGGTAAGCATCGAGAAATGGGTAACCTATCTGATACTCGTTTTTATACTTACTATTGCAGCATTCAACCTGGTAGGATCGCTTTCTATGCTGATTATCGATAAAAGAGCAGATATAAACATTTTACGCAATATGGGAGCCGATAACAATCTGATCAGCCGTATTTTCCTGTTCGAAGGATGGCTGATATCTTTCACGGGTGTAATTATAGGATTGGTCTAGGGAGTTACTATCTGTTTAATGCAGATGCATTTCGGGTTGCTCAAACTGGGGCAGAGCCCTGGCGCCTTTATTATAGATGCTTATCCGGTAAAAATAATCCCGTCCGACCTGCTGTTCATATTTGCCACTGTATGCGTTATCAGCTTCCTTATCATTTTGTATCCTGTTAATAATCTGAGAAAAAAACTTAAAAATAGTTGAAATTTGTGTATTTATATTTATATTTGAAACTTCAAACCAGACGACCATGAATAAAATAGATTTTACCGTACATCATGGAAAAGGCTTCCGGTATTTCCGCGAAGATCTGGGCCTCTCTACCGAACAAATGGCTAAAGTATTCATGACAACAGAAAAGGAAATAAAAGATCTCGAAGAAAAGCCCAAATTGACGGACGAGTGGCTGGATCTGATTACCGAAACCATGCATATACCCAAAAACGCTATCCGCTGTTTTATGCCTGCTATTATGGACAAATTGAAAGAAAATACCACTATCATTAACAATAACGAAAACACCTTCAACGATGAAAGTTCAATGAATAGTGAAGGTGGAGTGAATGGAGTAAACAACGGGGGTATTACTAATGAAGCCGCTTCATTGCATAAGGTAATAGAAATGTTTTACGATACCACAAAGGAATTGAAAGATACTATCACTGCATTGCAGGCACAAATAAACGATCTGAAAAAAAAATGATTAATTTTGTTTAATACAAAATAGGGGGATAACAATCATTTCACAAAGAGGATAAGCCGTTCGTGCTTATCCTCTTTTTTATGTTCTAAAACATAAAATTTATTATACAAAAAGTTACTTTTTAAGTTAATTTTCTGTTATTTTCGCAAACTGATAACCGAACCTGATACCTAAAGGTATACTTCTCGACTACTAAGTTATATCGACAACACAACTTATTAGTAACTCAGACTTTTTATTTCAAAATTTATTAAACATTAAACGAAACAATTTATGAAAAAGATTTTATTGATGGTATTTGCTATTTGCTTATGCTTGTCAGGATTTTCTCAAATAAAATTAGAAATCACACCAACAAAACCTATTGGGGGTATAAAAAAAGAATCAAGCTCTTATACTACCCAAGACTTCGTAAATGAGCAAAGCGATTTTTTCTTAGGGCACGACACAAAAAGAGACACACATGGCAGAGGATACCTGCAATTTGACTTAAGGAGTATACCATTAAAAGCAAATATCACTTCTGTTTCTTTAAAACTAAGGACAGTTTCGTACGGAGAATCTAATTATGGGGGTACCATCATTCTCAAACAATGTGGAGCTATACAAAAAGCCGGCGAATTTGAATGGATTACTTTGGATGGTCCAGGGCCCATACTTGCCCGTCAGAACGTATCTACATCAGGACAATCTATATCTTTATCAGGACCACTTTTAAAAAGTGCTGTAGAAAGTGAAAAAGGTCGTTCTTTATATCTTTCACTTCTAAATGAAGTACCAAGCAAAATAATCAGATATTCGGGAGGTATAATTAACTTATACTTAGAAGTTATATATACAGAAGGGGATGGTTCTTCAGGAGGAAGCACTGGTAGTAGTTTTAAGATTTTAGAAGCTCCTCTTAATCAATATTCTGGTGACGAGTTGACTCTCGGCTATGCCGGTACATCAGCATACACCGTAAAGAAATGGGAATACGATCCAAATGAGTTTTCTGAAATAAGACGGACCTCATGGACCATAACATTAGTACCAAAAACAAAAAAATGGAGTCAACGAGTCACCGTTAAAATGACAGCTGAATACAAAGACCTTTATATTATCAAACACAGACAAATAGCAGAATGGAGTTTCCCTGTTTACGGCAGACCATACATTGTTCCTAGCAGTTATTGTGAATGTGAGGGGGGAACCGTACGCTATAATATTGAAAATATTTCGGGAGCAATCGGTAATGGAAGAACTGTGTGGATGAGTAATAGTCCTAACATGACTCTTATATCATCTAATGACATGAGTGCAACTTACAGAGTCTCCGGGAATCAGGCTTGTTCGGTTTCGGCAAGAGTCGAACAATCTAGTGATAAAGGTCACCGAACTTTTGATATTGACAATAATCAAGTTTGGGTAGGAAAACCTAATGTTGATATTACAGGACCAAGTAGATTGAATTATAATTCAACGCATACTTTTTATGTGTCTAACCTTGCTGGGGGTACCCAATATAGCTGGAGACTAATCGGCAATGGTGTATTTACCAATGGTACAAATAGAATTAGTACCACAGTTCCTCAAGTTGAAGTAAGGACAGGTTCTGACCCCGAACCGGGAACAGGCAGTTTATTTAAAATATACTGTGATATAACTAATAAATGTGGTACTTCAAGCGGTACACGGCAATTTATGTTTGTTATGGGTGGTTTACGTTCCGCGTCTACAATAATTAGTGATGTTACTGATAATAAATATGAAAATACAACTTACTCTATCCGTATATATGACATATCAGGGAAGATGGTTTATACAAACAGTAAAGTTACAGGCGAATTGGATTTAAGGTCTACCTCCCTTTACGACGGTATATATATTATCGAAAAATACGACGGTAAAAACGTTACCCGGGATAAGGTAATGTTAAAGAGATAATTTCCACCTATATTTTTTATTTATTAGCCGGGTATTTGCCCGGCTATTTTCTTTTTTTGAATTATATTTGCACAACTAGCCGATATGTAGGCTTCCCATTCATTTTTTCAGATATTTTATGAA
>DQAM01000156.1 GCA_003523545.1 Dysgonomonas sp. | reverse complement strand
AGCATGGGTGCTAACTGGCGGCAATTCTATGTACAGATAGTCGATCCGTCCAATTCTCCTATCTATTTGAATGATGAAGGTCTAATTAAATAAATCATATAAAACCATTATGAAGAAAGTACATTATAAGCTGTATACCTGCTTATTATTAATGGCATGTTTTTTATCTGCCTGTGATACTGCAAACCAAGTAAAAGAAAAAAAACAGGCAGATAATGCTGCCGAAACCCATAAATTCTGGGTATGGCTTCATCCGAAACAAGGAGAATCTGACGAAGAGATTACAGAACGATATAAAAAATATCATGAGGCGGGAATAAAAGGAATATTCTTCGAATCGGATAACGAACAGCATTACAGAATAGCTAAATCGCAAGGATTGGAGGCCCATCGCTGGATGTGGATCATGAACCGCGGAGAAGAATTTGTCCGCGAGAATCATCCCGAATGGTATGCTGTAAACCGCAAAGGAGAATCTTGTTTCGATAAACCTCCTTATGTCGGATATTACCGCTGGCTCTGCCCATCACGTCCCGAAGTTGTAGAATACCTCAAAGCCGATGTGGAAAAGACTTTGCAGAAGGATTATGTAGATGGTATACATCTCGATTACATACGCTTCTGCGATGTGATACTGCCTGTTAATCTATGGCAGAATTACGGCATAGTACAGACTGAAGAATTACCCGAGTATGATTACTGCTATTGTGATATATGTAAAACCAAATTTAAAGAAAAATATGCACAGGATATCGACTCCATCGAATATCCGCAGGAAAGCCTTTCCTGGAAAAGATTCAGATACGATGCAGTAAATAACGTCGTGAACCAGCTTTCGCAGGCCGCCCAAAACCATCATAAAGCAATCACTGCGGCTGTATTTCCTACCCCTGATGTCGCTAAACGCATAGTCAGACAAGATTGGTCGAACTGGCCGCTTACGGCTGTTTACCCGATGATCTATCACGGCTTTTATAAAGAAAAAACTCCCTGGATCGGTACTGCGGTTGCAGAAGGGGTAAGGGGACTGGACGGACGCTTCCCATTATATGCAGGATTGTTCCTTCCCGACTTCAAAGATATGAACGACCTGAAAGACGGTATCGGTTATGCCCTTGAAAACGGTGCAGTAGGAGTATCCCTTTTTGGAGGGATCAGTGACGAAGTACTGGAGGTGTTGAAACAATTTAACTAAGAGCATTAGTATACCTTTATAAAATACAGGCCATAAGGTAAAACTTATGGCCTTTTTCATGGCGATACATTTGCTTAAAATTTGCTGTATACTAATAACATCACAAAATAATATCATATATTTACAATTCAATTATAATCCAGACAACATGAAAACAATACAACTCTATTTTCTACTTTTTGCAATATCCATTTGCGGAATAATATCATCTTGTAGTGATGATGATAATAATTCGTATGCTCCTATTACCTTATCATATCCGGAAGAAAGTATAGAATTCGATAATGAGTCGCGTTATATCACACTTTCCCCTTTTAGTGAAGGCATATTACTGCACATTAAGGGTGGTGATGAAAACTACACCGTAACTAATGCCGACAATAAGGTCGTAACAGCTGCTCAGACCGGAAATAAGATTTCGATCACTCCATTATCTATCGGAAGTTCAGCAATTACTATAAAAGACAATGCCGGCAACAGCTATGTACTTTCGGTTAATATCGAGTTTTATAAACATACCTACGATATTGTTACAAATGAAGTATTGGTAGAAGGGGGAGACCTCACAATGAATGAGAAAAAAGCAATCGAAGAGGAATTACTAAAACTTATTCCGGTCAAGCCTAAAGGTAAATATGTATTTATCCGGAGCAATAAAGACAATAACATAGGCGATATAGAAGTATATCCTAACACTGGTGGGAAAACTCTGAAAGGGACATATAAATATTCTGGAAATGAAACCAGGACATTTACCATTAATATAGGGGATAATACCCACATCTATGAATATTTAATGTATAATGGTTCTCTATTGAGAAATGAAGTATTAGTCCCCATGATGTTTAGGGAGGATTTAACGGAGAAATTTAAAGAGAAATATCCTGCCGTAGAAAAAGCTTATGCCATTCAAGGAATGATACAGGAAAGATAACTTATTTTATTAATAGCGTTTTTTTTAAATACAAAATACATATACCAGCCTCTAGGTATAGTTTACTTAAAAAGATAAAGGCATTCACCCGCGTTTGGATGAATGCCTTTATCACACTTAAACTAACATATTACTAATCACTCAATAGCTTTACGGCATCTACATACTGAGCAATACCTTTAGCCACCATTTTAGCTTCTTTCATAGCAAGCACTACGGTCTGAGGAGTGTGTACAACATCCCCGCCCGCAAATACACCTTTACGGGTAGTCATTCCGTAGGGATGATCTTTCGTAATTACATAACCAAAGTCATTTATTTCTATTCCTAAAGATGTGGATACAATCCGGTTGGCAGGTTTGGAACCTATGGCAATAAGTACACGGTTGAACGGAAGCTCTTCTTCCGATTCCCCCATCCTGACTTTTATGCCTTTCAATGTATTATTCTCGCCTATAAATTCGAGAGGTGAAGTTTCCCATAAGAATTTCACTCCTTCTTCCAATGCTTCATTGTATTCCGTTTGTAATGCAGGCATCTTTTCTATCGGACCGCGAGATATAATCGTTACGCTCCGTGCTCCCATGCGGATAGCTGTGCGGGCAGTATCCATCGCAACATTACCTACTCCCACAATGGCAATATCTTCTCCTTCTATCAAAGGGACTATAGCCCTTCCTATTTCCCCGCTGTTGTACAAACTTACCATGCGCAGGAAATAGGACGCTTGCAAGACTCGGTACAAATCTTTTCCGGGTATATCGAGCGCTTTAGGAACAGATGTACCCGAACCTATAAATACTGCATCGTATTCGTGTTCCAGCATAGAATCGACGGTAATAGTTTCACCGACCACACAGTTGTTTATAAATGTCACTCCTAAAGCTTCAATTTTTTTTATTTCCCTGCGGACAATTTCGTTCGGCAAGCGGTATTCGGGTATACCGTACATCAGTACTCCTCCCGCTTCGGGTTGACCTTCAAATACCGTCACATTAAACCCTTCACGTGCAAGATCCCCTGCAACGGTAAGCCCGGCAGGACCTGAGCCGATAACAGCAATCTGCCCTCTCCCTTTGGGTTTTAGCCTTCGCTTTATCAATTGCATTTCACTATCAAAATCGGCAATGAAACGCTCTAGTTTTCCTACTTTGACCGGGTTTCCCCTTTTATTGAGGATGCAGTGGCCTTCACACTGTTTTTCGTGCGGGCATACCCTCCCGCAAATAGCAGGCAGATTACTTTTTTCATTGATGATCTGCATGGCTCCACCTATGTTTCCCATAGATAATTCATGTACAAAGCCGGGAATATCATGTTCTATAGGACAGCCTTGTATACAGGTCGGATTTTTGCAGTTGAGGCAGCGCTTAGCTTCGGTAATTGCTTCCTTAGCCGAGTAGCCTGTATTTATTTCTGCAAACTTATAATTTTTCGTTTCAGTTGATTTACCCTCCATTCAATTGCAATATTGAGATTGCAAATATATAATATTTTTGCAATATACATCTATTAAAAAAATAATTTTTAAGATTTTAAAGAAACATAATAGAATTGATGACGTAATATTTTTTGGGTTTGTATCTTTGCATGATATATTTCCAATATGAAAAAAGCCTATATCCAGCTGCACTTATCCATACTCATCGCAGGATTTACCGGAATATTAGGTAAACTGATAATGCTCAACGAAGGCTTATTGGTATGGTACCGCATGCTAATCACTGCAGTCCTGTTCTTTGTGTTTCTGTGTGCAATCGGAAAATTCCGCACAATACCTTTTCGGGAAATGTTAAGAATAGGGGGTGTGGGGCTTTTACTGGCTTTACACTGGGTATTTTTCTACGGAAGCATTAAAGCTTCTAATGTTTCGATCGGGGTTATATGCTTTTCCCTGACCGGATTCTTTACGGCTATATTCGAACCTGTAATAAATAGGCATCGTATATCTGTCAGAGAATTATTTTTAAGCCTGATAGCTGCTGCAGGGATTTTATTGATCTTTCAGCTGGATGTACGCTATAGAATAGGAATAGGTCTGGGGATAATCTCCTCGGCTCTGGCAGCCCTGTTTATCATTACCAATAAAAAAATCGGCACGAAACATTCTTCCTCTATTATGCTGCTTTACGAAATGATCGGGGGATTTGCCGCGATAAGCTGCTTATTGCCGCTTTATCTTTATTACTTTCCTACACAGTATATTGTTCCGGATATATCAGATATTATTTAT
>DQAM01000155.1 GCA_003523545.1 Dysgonomonas sp. | reverse complement strand
ATGTAGAAGCCTGGGATTTTTCTGAAAAAGCTTTAAATGTGGCTGAAACCAATGCCGAAATAAACAAAACCCGCATTGAATTCAGGAAAGTAGATATACTGAAAGAATATCCCGCAAATAATATTTTCGACATAATCGTCAGCAATCCCCCCTATGTGTTAGAATCCGAAAAAAAGGATATGAACCACAACGTACTCGATTTTGAGCCGCATTCCGCATTGTTCGTTCCGGATGATAATCCCTTGCTTTTTTATGAAAGGATAGCGGATATTTCAAAAGGTCTTTTCAAAAAAAAGGGTTGTCTATATTTGGAAATAAATCAGGGAAAAGGCATTGAAACAATCAAGTTATTAGAAGAAAAAGGATTTTCAGATATCCGCCTGATAAAAGACATGTCAGGAAACGACCGCATGGTCAAAGCTGAATTTAAAAATAAAATATGAAATATTCGAAATCAGAAGCATTAGCTAAATTAGCGGCCTATTGTTCCCAGGCAGAAAGATCAGAATACGATGTACGCCGCAAAACCGAGAAATGGGAGCTATCACCTTCTGTCATAAATAATATAATTGATAAATTAAAAAAAGAAAATTTCCTGAATGAGGAACGGTATTGCAGCAGCTTCATTAATGACAAAACAAAATTCAACAGGTGGGGAGAAACCAAGATCAGATTCGAATTGAAAAAAAAACGTATATCTGATGCTGTGATCAATTCCTGTTTTGCAGATTTTGAAAATGAACAATTTGAGATACCATTATACGAGCTTCTTTCTTCTAAAGTTAAGTCTGTGAAAGCAGATAGCAGCTACGAGCGACGAGCCAAGCTTATTCGTTTTGCAATGG
The DNA here is from genome assembly GCA_003523545.1 of Dysgonomonas sp. Classification (GTDB taxonomy): domain Bacteria; phylum Bacteroidota; class Bacteroidia; order Bacteroidales; family Dysgonomonadaceae; genus Dysgonomonas_A. The sequence continues at coordinate 4,932 of DQAM01000155.1, read as the reverse complement.
GGAGAGGATACCGATACGACCAGATAAATAAAGTATTACAAAAAATGAACATCGATGGCGAGGAGTATCCTGAATGAATTTTCCGAACTTTTTTTCCCCCGCTTATGCGTCTGCTGCGAAAACAGGCTGGTAACGTACGAGGAACATATTTGTAGTTCCTGCTTAAGTGATCTCCCAAAAACAAAACATCTTGCTAATCCTTACAATAAACTGGAAGATTTCTTTGCCGGACGTTTCCCATTCAAAAGGATTGCTTCTTTTGCTTTCTTCATCAAAGAAGGAAGCATACAGAAAATCATACACGAATTCAAATACAGAGATAATCCCCTGCTAGCTTCTTATATGGGAAACTTATGCGGAAAGGAAATCTTAAAGTATAATGCTTTAGAGGATATAGATATGATTGTTCCGGTTCCACTGCATCCAAAAAGATTAAGAAAAAGAGGATATAACCAATCTTTATTGCTTGCTGAAGGTATATCTCAATTAATTAAGAAACCTGTAAACGGCGGCAATCTGATTAGAAAAATAAACAACCCTTCGCAAACAAAAAACAGCCGTTTTGAAAGATGGAAAAATACGAAAGGAATTTTTGAAGTAATTGACAAATCAATTTTTGAAGGCAGGCATATTCTTTTAGTGGACGATGTTATAACGACAGGATCGACACTTGAAACATGCTCTAAGCTGATTCTTGAATCTGAAAATGCCGTAATAAGCATCTTTACTCTAGGGTCTGCTATTTAAAGAGTCCTCAGCTATTATTTCAGTTTTAAGTTCTCCTCTCTGCAATTTTATCCTGATTGCCCTATAGATAAAAACGTTTACCATACAACCGATCCCAATATCAACCAGTAATACAATATTAGTATTAACCCCCTCAAAAAGAAGTATCCAATTCAGAACTACCAGCAACATGCTGGCTAACACAATGGCAAATACAGCTTTCTTTTTGGATAATCCCAGGTCTATTAATTTATGATGTATGTGGTTTCTGTCAGGAGAAAAAGGTCCTTTCCCCATCGATATCCTAACAACCATAACCTTAAGCGCATCGAAAAGAGGGATAAAGAGTGCCGACAAAACCAGAAGAATAAGTCCGGAAGGCACAATCTCAACGACAGGCGGATACTTAGACAGGCGTAGAATCATAAATGCCAGTAGATATCCTAATGTCAATGATCCGGTGTCTCCCATAAAAATTTTACGGGTAGGATGGAAAAAATTATAATAAAAGAACGGTATAAGCATACCGATGGTTATAAATGCAATGCATGTATATGTCCACATATCGTATATACTGAACATAATACCATAAACAATCAATGCAACTGCGCTGATACCCGATGCAAGGCCATCCGCACCATCGATAAGGTTAATAGCATTAGTAGTAAACATGATAAGCCCGATACTTAGGATTATACCTACTACATCAGGAATTTCATATATACCGAACAATCCATAAAGATTATTGATATATACCCCGCTTCCGACAATACAAAAAGCTGCAATAAACTGAATAACGAATTTTTTCTTGAATCCTACACCTACGAGATCGTCTTTAGCTCCCAGCATATAAATAAACAAGAGGCCGCAGACAAGCAGGATAATCTCCAAGACACGGTATAACATTAATTCCTCGCTCCAAATCTGGTATTTAAAGCGGATAAATAATGTAAACAACCCTACCAGCAGAATAACAGGGGTGAAGGACATACCACCAAGGCGGGGAATAGGCATATCGTGACGCTTCCTTTTGTCGGGCAGGTCAAACAGTCTCTTCTTTTTAGCGATGTATATAATACGGGGAAGTATCATCATTTCGAGAATCATCGAAATGATGCATGCCGCAAGAACGATTCCTATGTTGTATAATTCAGCTATATCCATAAACACGTACAATGTAAACGTACGGATATGATAAATATTGTAAAGGTTATAAAAAAAATTAATCTATAAATCTTTTTATGATTTCACCAAACGCATCGATACGCCTGTCCCTGAAGAAAGGCCATATACGCCTTACGTCTTCGGAGCGTTTCAAATCTATTTCGACGATGAAATTTTGTTCCTCATCATCAGAGGCCTGTTTTATTATTTCACCCTGTGGCCCGGCAACAAAACTGCTCCCCCAGAATTGTATCCCGTTGGTTTGTGAAGACGGGTCGGGTTCGTGTCCTATTCTATTGACTGCTGCCACATGCAATCCGTTAGCTACTGCATGTCCTCGTTGGGAAATCATCCATGCGTTCCTTTGCCTTTCTTTCTCTTCATCAGTATCAGTGGATTCCCAGCCGATAGCTGTAGGATATATCAGTATATCTGCTCCGGCCATTGCCATCAAACGGGCAGCCTCGGGATACCATTGATCCCAACAGATAAGCACACCCAGTTTTCCTACTGAAGTTTCGATAGGCTTGAACCCCAGATCACCGGGAGTAAAATAAAATTTTTCATAATATGCAGGATCGTCAGGTATGTGCATTTTACGGTATTTTCCGGCCACAGAACCATCCTTTTCTATCACAACAGCAGTATTATGGTATAATCCCGGCGCTCTTTTCTCGAATAGAGAAAGTACAATAACCACCTTGCATTCTTTTGCTATTTCTCCGAACTCTTTTGTAGATTTTCCTGGGATTTCTTCTGCCAGATCAAAGCAAGCAGTATCTTCTATCTGACAAAAATACAATGAATTATGCAGTTCCTGCAACAAGATCAGCTCAGCTCCTTGCGAAGCCAGTTCTCTGACGCTGTTTTTCAATTTATTGATGTTCGCTTCAACATCCGGAGTATTTGATTGCTGGACAATTCCTATTTTCATTTTCATCTCATTATTAAATAAAACCTTCGGGATACTGCATCGTTATGCAGTGCAAGGATCCATGCTGCCTGATTACAGGGAGGCAGTCCACTCCGACAATTTCGTGATTGGGGAATGCTTTCTGTAATTGCTCTAATGCCAGCTTATCCTTATCTGAATTATAAAACGGCAGCAAAACAACTTTGTTCATTATTAAAAAGTTGGCATAAGTCGCCGGAAGCCTTTCATCTCCTTCGTATACTTTATCTGCCATAGGTAACGGAATCAGGCGGTAAGGATTTCCTTCATAATCCAAAAACCGTTCAAGCTGTTCTTCCATTTTGGATAATTCTTCAAAATGCTCATCGGTTTCGTCCTCACACTTTACATAAGCAATAGTATGTTCATCGCAAAACCTCGCCAAAGTATCTATATGGCTGTCGGTATCGTCTCCTGCCAGATATCCATGATCTAACCACAAAACCCTGTCGGCTCCGAATGAAGAGATAAGCATCTGCTCTATTTGAGGTTTATTTAGATAAGAATTCCTGTTAGGCGAAAGCAGACATTCGCTGGTGGTCAGTAAAGTCCCTTTTCCGTCCGATTCGATTCCCCCGCCCTCGAATACAAAATCTTTCCGGTTGATATATGCGACATCTTGTCTAAATACCTTTTTCTCAAAAAGATTACGGGTGATTTGATTATCACAATCTGCCGGAAACTTTAAACCCCAACCATTAAAGGTAAAATCAAGGATATACTTTTTCCCGTCTGAATCAAATACGGATATGCCGCTATGATCGCGTGCCCAGGTATCGTTGGCTGGAATCTCTACCAATATCAGATTTTCCTCTGAGCCGGCATTCTCATCAATACCAATTTGCTGTTTGACTGATTGGGCATTATCACATACAACCACCAGTTTCTGATACTGAATAATAATGCGTGCAATGTTTACAAAGCACGCCGTTATTTCATCCAGCATATAATCCCAATCCGTTCCCTTATGCGGCCACGTCAATTGAATTGCACTCTGCGGGTACCACTCGGGAGGAAAATAAAACGAATGAGTATGTTGCATTTATATTTAAATACTTCTATAAATAAGATTATCCGATAAAAATTATTCTCCTACGATCTGCATAGTGTCCGAAGCGATCATAAATTCTTCATCAGTCGGTACAACAACTATTTTTATTTTCGAATCATCCGCGCTGATAATTCCTTCATCGCCGCGTACATCTTCGTTTCTTTGCTTATCGATCTTTATCCCCATGAACTGAAGCCCGTCACAAACGGCTTCTCTGACGCGGAAATCGTTTTCTCCTATACCTCCGGTAAATACTAAAATATCAAATCCGTCCAAAGCAGCGGCATAAGCGCCGACATATTTCTTTATCCGGTAAGTGAACATATCGTAAGCCAGATCTGCCCTTTGATTTCCTTCATCGATCGCGGCATGCAATTCGCGCATATCGGACGAAACTCCAGATACTCCCTGAAGACCGCTGAATTTATTCACAATTGTCGACATAGTCTGCGGGCCTACATTTTCTTTCTCCATCATAAAGGAAAGAACCCCGGCATCGACATCTCCTACGCGTGTTCCCATCAAAAGGCCTTCAACCGGGGTCATACCCATACTGGTATCTATTGATTTACCTTCTTTTACAGCAGCCAGCGAACCACCGTTGCCGATATGTGCCGAAATTATTTTCTGGCTCTCATAAGGGACATTCAGGAATTCACAGACCCTGTGCGTAACATACCTGTGGCTGGTACCATGAAAACCGTAGCGCCTTATTGCATATTTCTCGTAAAGAGAATAAGGAAGGCCGTACATGTAAGCCTTAGGCGGCATAGTCTGGTGAAAAGCCGTATCGAATACCGCTACCTGAGGAACGTCGCCCATCAGGTCTTTTACAGCGTTAATACCTGCCAGGTTTGGCGGATTGTGCAAAGGTGCAATCTCGATGCATTCTACTACTTTTTCAAGAACTTCATCTGTAATAAGAACGCTCTTGTTAAATTCTTCTCCGCCATGAACAACCCTGTGTCCTACCGCATCTATTTCGTCCAAAGATCTGATGCATCCATATTTTTCACTGGTCAATACACCCAGTATATAT
>DQAM01000253.1 GCA_003523545.1 Dysgonomonas sp. | reverse complement strand
TGCTTCAGGCATTATGCCTTCGCAATGACGGATACACTGTGTTTTTTTATTATCTTTGCATGTTTTTAATAAAAGAATTAATAACTTTTTCATGTTTAAAATATCCGCGTAATAAGGAATAATGGTGTTGTTAGGATTATACTTACAACATAAAAATTATTCCGACCTTCCTGTCTGAATGTCTACATAGCTAAGTGTGGAACATTATTTCCGTACCCCATCCGGTAGACGGAGCACTTTATTATATCACATTTTATTTACGCATTCGGCAATAACCAACCTATATAGTTGTTTGCCGGGATTAAACATGATTTTAATGAGCAATAATCATTCTTCACATATAGAAAACAGACTTGCAACTGACAAAGTAGGTTCACTCATTGCAAGATATTCCATCCCCAACACTATCGCATTTGTATTTTTCAGCATACAAGCCATTATAGACGGGATCATCGTCGGTAATTATTTAGGGGCCGACGCGCTGGCGAGCGTCAGTCTCATTCTTCCGGCTTACATGCTCCCGTCTGGCATTGCTCAAATTCTGACCATAGGCGCCCAAGCCCAGATGAGTATCGCTATGGGTGAGAAGAACTATGTCAGGGCCAAGACCGCCCTTAAAACGGGAAGTATTTCTATCATTGTTTTCTCGTTGATTATATTTTCAATTTTTAATGTGTTTCCCGTCCAGTTGGCTGGAATCATGGGCGCGGAAGGAGATTTACTCGAGGGTTCACTTAACTACATCCACGGGTTGATGCCGTTCGTAGGAGTTAATCTTATTATGTTTTTCCTGAACTATATCATGAAAACATTAGGTCATCCACGTTTTGCGATGAATGTAATAATTTTGTCTATCTTACTGAATATCGTGCTGAGTATTCTATTCGTTACTCAGTTCGACTTGGGTACGTTCGGCGTAGGTCTGGCAACGGGTGTATCTATCTCGGTAGGTTGCCTCCTTTCACTTTTCGTAGTTTTCAAGAGCCTCAGATCCCATCCGACTTTGAAAAAAATACGGGGTAAATTCAGCTGGCGGGTTTTGGGAAGAATGTTTTATAACGGTTCGTCCGAAGGTTTGACCGAAATAGCGATGAACGTTACTGTTGTGCTTTTTAACCTGACTTTCTTAAAGTATGCCGGAAAAGAAGGTGTAGCTGCTTTTGCGGTCACCAATTATATTATTTTCATCGGAACAAGTATCCTGCTGGGTATATCAGATGGTGCGATTCCGGTAATCAGCTTCAATTATGGTGCGAATTTATGGCAGCGTGTCCGGCAGTCGTTAAAGGTCGTACTCCGAACTAATCTCATAATCGGCGTTGTGTTCCTGGTTATATTGTGGACTTTGGGAGAATATGTCCTCTCTATATTTTTGGATGATTCCTCACAAAATGTTATCGATATGGCAGTTCACGGCTCACGTATTATGGGATTCGCTTTCCTGCTGAACGGTTTTAATATTTCCAGTGCTAGTTTCTTTACAGCCCTCGATAATGCCAAATGGTCGCTGGTGATCTCTGCATGTAGAGGCTTGATATTTATTGCAATCGGCATCACTATATTACCACGCTTATTTGGCACAAACGGGGTTTGGATGACTGTAGCTGCAGCAGAATTATCCACTGTATTGATCAGCTTTTACTTGCTGCGCAGGGTTTTCAAAAAATAAAAAAGAAATTTTTTCTACGTGTCAGAATGGCAATTATCTCAAATACTATAAAAAAAGTAAAATCAAATATAAAGGTAAGATTTTGATTCACTTTGATTATTTGATTAAAAGAGCAGGGACAACTTTAAAAGTTGTCCCTCGGTTTGAAATACACATTCAGATTGCCATATTATTAATATAGCTTTATTGTAAAGTGATACAATCCGCATCAATTCCTTTATCTTGCAAGCTCAAAGATCAATACACCTCTTTTTTCGAGGGTTAAATCACCTGATAAATTGTAAGACGAGCCGGATAGTATATCGACCACATCATTTTGATAAATAGCTTCTTTGTATTGTTTCATATTTACAGATTGCTCCTTACCTGTTCCGTTGATAAATACAAGAACCGATTTATTCCCCAGTCTGCGTTCGTATACGTACACCCCGTTTTGAGGCGAAAAATGCGTAAGGCTTCCCGATGCGATTATGTCATTATTTTTACGCCATTTCAGAAGTTTCTGCAAAAACCCGCGATATTGGTTTTGTTCAGAAGTACGACCGGCAGAAGCGAAAGCGTTCTGGTTGTCACCCGGCCATCCTCCCGGAAAATCGGCACGTAAACCTCCGTCACCGTCTTTTTTGTCGGCAAACATACCTATTTCTTCCCCATAATATATCTGGGGAATGCCCCGCGTTGTAAACAAGAATGTATAAGCTTGACGAAAACGGTCGAAGTCAGAGGCATCCGTTGCATTTTTCATGAACCGTGATGTATCGTGGTTCCCCAGGAAAACAAGTAATTCCAAAGGATTTGCATATACGATATCCTGTCCCAGATAATCATATATACGGTTCAACCCTGTACCATAATCTGTTTCTTCATCGAAAGCTTTTACCATTATATCCATCAGCGGGAAATCCATCACACAGCGCAGGTTAGAATTTTTAGGAGCCGATAGACGGCTGTCCTTCTGCCAGTAGGATATAGCCACGTTGTTACCGTACCAGGTTTCACCTACGATGTTAAAATCGGGATATTCCTCGTTCACCTCCTTGCACCATTCCGCCATAAAGTCGAAGTCGGCATAAGGGTGCGTATCCTGCCTTATTCCGTTTATACCCGCATATTCTATCCACCAAAGGCTGGTTTGGATGAGATAACGTGCTACATGCCTGTTGCGTTGGTTGAGGTCGGGCATAGACTCCACAAACCATCCGTCAAGCGCCATTTTATGGTCATAACCGGAAGCATAAGGATCGTATTGAACCGTTGTTTTGTAGGATGTCTGCACATACTTCTCCGGAAAATTGAACCAGTCCGGAGACGGCATATCCCTAAACAGGAAGTTTTCGCTCCCGCAATGGTTGAATATCATATCCATCACTACTTTCATCCCTTTTGCATGAGTATTCTGCACTAAGCTTTTGAAATCCTCATTCGTACCGAAACGGCGGTCAACGTTATAATAATCGGTTATTGCGTATCCGTGGTATGAACCCTCGGGCATATCATTCTCCTGAATAGGATTGAGCCATATAGCGGTAACTCCTAAGTCTTCTATATAATCCAAATGGTCATTTATGCCTTTGATATCTCCTCCGTGACGGGCAAATGCGTCGGAACGGTCTACTTTGGCTTCCTTCATCCCGGTAACAACATCGTTCGAAGTATCTCCATTTGCAAAACGGTCGGGCATGATAAGGTACAGCACATCAGCAGAGTTAAATCCTACCCTGTCTTTAGAATCTGCTTCGCGCTGTTTCAATTCGTAAGGTATTTTCTTCTGTTGTTTTCCCTGCTTCAGATTTATATCGAATGTTTGTGGAGAGGCATCCGACAAATCCAAATATAACAACAGATAATTAGGGTTTTCGTACCTGACAATTTCCTTTATCCGCACATCCCTGCCAGCGACGGTTACATCACTCATCGAGATATTGTCTCCGTAGAGAAGCACCTGCAACTCGGGATTTGTCATACCTGCCCACCAAAAAGCAGGTTCCATTTTTTTTATTTCGACAGCATACGCACAGCATACACCGGCAACGACCAATAATGCGGATAATAATAATTTTCTCATCATTGTATATAAGTGGATAAGTAAAAGTGCCCTTACCGGTTCCGGCTTAGAGTAAGGAACACAGGCCGGGCACTTCATAGATTTTTAGTTTATAATTTCTTAAGGCCTTTTGTCTGGCTGTTATCCGTCACCGGATAAATACTAATTGCGTAACCTCCACCCGGAGCAGATAACTGCCTCAATCTGGATTTGCTTGTCACAACTACTTTCCTTATCTGGTATGCCTGCGGATTAGTCCTATAGTGGGCATCCTTCGCATCGGAATAAATGGTAGCTATATACTGTTTATCCGGTGTAAGGAAATCGAAAGTGATGTTGGATGTAAAACCTTTTTCTCCACAAACATTCCCTACAAACCAGTTGTCACTCCCTTTTGCCTTACGGGCTATGGTTATGTATTCGCCCGGCTCGGCTTCCAGATATTTGCTTTCGTCCCAGTCTAAAGCCACATCTCTGATAAACTGGAAAGCATCGGGAAAACGCTGATAATTCTCGATAATATCCGCTGCCATCTGCAAAGGGCTGTACATGGTTACATAGAGTGCAAGCTGATTAGCTAAAGTGCTGTTTACATGTGAATGGTTATTCGGGTTGACCTTTGCTATATCCATCTCGAAAATACCCGGTGTGTAATCCATCGGACCGCCTAAAAGGCGTGTGAACGGCAGGATAGTGACATGATTGGGTTTGCTACCTCCGAATGCCTGATATTCCGTTCCCCGTGCGGACTCGTTTCCTATCAGGTTTGGATAAGTACGGCTGAGCCCTGTCGGGCGGGTGGCTTCGTGCGCATTCACCATGATTTTATAGTCTGCGGCTTTCTTCACGGCATAGAGGTAATGATTGTTCATCCATTGACCGTAGTGATGTTCGCCTCGGGGAATCATATCGCCTACATACCCGCTTTTCACCGAATTGTATCCATTATCGACCATCAGCTGATATGCTTTGTCCATATGTCTTTCATAATTGCGGACAGAGGAAGATGTTTCGTGGTGCATCATCATTTTCACTCCTTTACTTTTTGCGTAATCACGTATTGCCGGAAGGTCGAAATCGGGATAAGGAGTAAGGAAATCAAATACATAATCTTTTGATTTTCCGAACCAGTCTTCCCATCCGATATTCCAGCCCTCAACCAATACCGCGTCGAAGCCGTGCTCAGCCGCAAAATCAATATATTCTTTTACATGGGCGGTATTTGCACCGTGCCTGCCGTTAGGCTTCACTTTGCTGTAATCGGTTACTCCCAGCTGAACGCTGGGCAGTTCGCTTGTATATTCCCATGTACTTTTTCCGGTAATCATTTCCCACCATACGCCTACATATTTCACAGGTTTAATCCAGGATGTATCTTCTATTTTATTGGGTTCGTTCAGGTTTAATGTCATGTTCGAGGCCAGTATATCACGGGCATCGCCACTTACGATAATCGTACGCCAGGGACTGACGCATGGAGCCTGCAGATGGCCTTTGCTGCCTTGTGCATCGGGAGTAAGCCACGATTCGAAAATCATATTCTTATCATCCAGATTAAGGTGCATGGTAGAGTAGTTGATCAATGCCGCTTCATGCAGATTGATATATAAACCATCGTCGGATTTCATCATCAGAGAAGTCTGAACTCCCGTTTTAGAGAAAGGTGTCTGAGAAGAGTTCGGCGTAACAGCCGTATCCATCAAGCCGCGAATCTCCGACAAACGGGAAGTTGTATAGTCATATTCCTGAGTATCGTAATCTCCGGGAAGCCAGATGGCTTTGTGGTCTCCGGTCATGGCAAACTGGCTGCGTTCCTCTTTTACGATAAAGTATATCAGATTTTTCTGCTGGGGAAATTCATAACGAAATCCCAAACCATCATTGAACAGACGAAAGCGAATTAACATTTGACGGTCTGTAGCAGGTTGATTCAACGTTACGGCTAATTCATTATAATGGTTGCGGATATCTTTTGTTTCGCCCCATACCGGCTGCCATGTTTCATCAAAGCTTGCAGTTTCAGTATTTTGTACAGCAAAACCACTGTATAGGTTTGCTTTTTCATCTTTCTGGGATGCTACCGTTCCTTCGGGAGAAAAATCCCAATAGTTGCGGCTGTCTTTTTCGGGTACTAATTCGAGTCCCAATTTACTGGGCCTTATTACTTCTTTTCCTTTGTATGTGAGCGTATAAGTCGGCACTCCACCCTCCTGAAGATAAAATCTCATACTGAAATTCCCGTCGGGTGACTTTAATTCCTGCGCATACATACCCGATGCTGTTAAAAGCATCATTATAAATGAGAAAATAACTGTTCTTTTCATTTTTTGCGTTTTGTTTTTATAAATGGGAGATAATCTGTACAATTACCTCCCACTATACTACCTAAACCTAATTGATAATCCCCGTTCCTGCCCTGAAATCAAGCCTGACTGTTTTACCGGCGGCTACATCCACTCCTGCAAGCTCATCTCCACCGGCCCTGTACACAATCTTTCCATCCATAATTACAAATTCGCGTGTCCACCAGTCGCTTGTGGCTATGCTTGAACCCGCATACATGCGTAACCCACCGGTTCCTGTGGTAGTCTGTGTAATCTTATCGCCTGCGATGTTGAATAGTATAGGTTCCGCACTCCATCCTCCGAAGCAATCACCTATACCATATACCTGTGCAGGTTCAATGTATATTTCACTCGATTTCATATTGATATAAACCATGTAAACGCCATCAGCTTCTACAGCAGCATTACCTCCGCTCAATACAAATCCTGTATTGGTATCAAGAGCATTAAAATCGTTAGCCCAAGCCCTTTTAGGCGCCCATTTAAATTCTTTACCGGCTGTAAAATAATTGATACACCAGAACTCTCCTTCTTTTCCGTGGACAGGTATTAACTGCACTACACCTTCAGCGTCCCAGCTCCAGTTTCCATCACTAAACTCATCCCCGATCATATAGAGATTTTCGGGATAAGCACGCTCTTCTTCATAAGGCGTGACGTATATGTCGATAACCTCTGAGGATAATGTAGGAAACTGTGTCAGAGGAACGTTACCTTCTTCGCCCCCATATGCATTACTTGCCAAACGCAGCTTCACAAGAGATTTTACATCAGGTTCCAATCCCAGTTTTTCCATTGCCGCATTAAGCTGCTCTCCGGTAAAACTGACTTCCTGGGTGGTAAGAGAGGCTAGAAGAACCGGGCTTTCGAAGTTTCCGTCCTCCACATCGGCTTGCAGTGAATATCTCACTCCCAAAGGCTGGGAATATTCTGTCCGGCTCCATTGGAAAGTTTCTATGACCTCGTATCTTTTGTCTATTTCCAGCACATATTCTTTTCCGGTTTGTGGAGTTATTATCTGACCTGAAACCTCTTGACCTGCTGTATATACAGGATTGTGATCGTCCGAACAGGAATAAGACCAGCCAAGAGCTGTCAAAAAACTTAATAATATATATATCTTTTTCATTTTACTTAGTCTTTATCTGTTAATTGTCTTATAACCGGGATTTTGCACGAGGTTGGGGTTCGAAGTTAAGTCTCTGTCGCTTATTGGGTACAGATTATACTTATTGTCGATATCAGATAATCCTTCTTCGACACCTCCTTTATAAGGCCATTGGTAGCCTTTGGTAAACTTACCGAAACGGATAAGGTCTGTACGGCGGTGCCCTTCCCAGTAAAGTTCACGCGCACGTTCATCCAGAATAAAATCGAGCGTTAGGTCACCTCCTGAAATCTGTCCGGCTGACGTTCCTCTATAAGCCCTCTGCCTTAATTGATTTACATATTGAAGGGCAGCAGAGCGGTCTCCATGTCCTCTTACGGCGCATTCAGCATACATCAGGTATATGTCTGCCAGACGGAACAACGGGAAATCTGTATTCGGAAAAGCTGTCAGAGATACCCTTGCATTGTCCCATCCCAGATTTGTAAATTTGTAGCACAAATATCCGGTATCCCAATCGTTGAATTTCGAAGCTGCTTCACGTTTCGATTTAACTTCGTATACTATTTCGCCTGTTTGCGGATCGAAAGGCCATGAAGGATCAGGTACATTTACCCCTTCTGTTTCGTAAGCCAATACATCGAAGAAAAGATAACGGCTGTCTGCTTTAGCATTGCTTTTAAACCTGTCTGTTCCTGCATCTGGAGCATCGGCAAATTTAGCGATCAGCGTTTCTTTTGGTTTCAGGCAAGTCCATCCCGACTCGTTGCTTCCAAACCAGTTACCGCTGAATATGCCTCCGTAAGCACCTGCAATCAGCATGCTTGTACCTCCATAACTTTTAGCATTGTTTTCATCGAAAGGTATGGCATAAATAATTTCATTACCTCTCGAAGGAGACATGTTATTCTCGGCACAAAACAGGTTTATATAATTCTCTTCCAATCCGAAGCCTGCCGAAATCACTTTTTGGCAATATGCAGATGCCTTGTCGTACATCGGGGTTCCGGTATATACTTCGGCATTCAGATATAATTTTGCCAGTATAGTCCATACTACCGGCTTTGTCATACGTCCGTAAGTAGCACGGCTGGGAGATTCGGGCAGGTTACTGTTCGCCGCAAGGTCTTCAAGATCTGCTACTACTCTTTCGAACAATTCGGTACGTCCCATTTGTGAAGGATAAAATCCTTTATCATCTATAGGCGAATCGTCCCATACCACTCCCGGATTTCCATATAAGTCTATCAGGTAATAATAATTGAGATCGCGTAAAGCACGCACTTCGTTACGATATTGCTCCACATTGGGGATACCGCTTTCAACGGTAAATAATTTCAGATATTCCTGACAGTACCGGATATTGAGCATCGCCCTTTGGTAGAATGTATAAGCATATTTAGTTGTATATTCCCAATTCAGGTTGACAAGTTCTACGATACCTTCGTCGCGCCAGTTCCAGATAGCTTCATCTGTCGGAAACTCCTGCATGGTTATCATACCGCGAAGGAATACCAGCGCACCCTGGTCCCCATCCGAGGCGGTAAGGTCATTCTCATCCGCAGGGCCCTGATTACTCGAAAGTCCAAGTCCGGAATAAATTTTGGCAAGAAACGATTTTGCTCCTTCTTCATTTATAATTTCGGTTACATCTTCGTTATTCGGCTTTTCCTGATCGAGATCACCCAAGCAGGATGGAAGGAACAGCAGACAAGCTATCACAGCCGGTAACAGGTTTTTAATATATATAGACTTCTTCATGATGTTTTATATTGACTGATAAATTCTATTTTAATCATATTATTTATGGGCTTTTGTCTTAAAAGTTCAGATTGACACCCATCATAAACGATACGGGGCGGGGATATAATTCTTTATCCATACCGTTGAATATTTCCGGATCAAGGCCTTTGTACTTAGTGATAACAATAGGATTCTGTACAGATCCGTATACACGCCCGTTTACGAATTTGGAAGTGAAACTGTATCCTAATGTAATATTGTCTATCCTCAGGAAAGATGCATTCTGTACATAGTGGTCCGACAAACGCTGACGTGTCTTGAAGCCGGTTTCTACAGCATACGGAGAACGGTTGGTCAGGTTATTATTACCGAATAGGTCGTTGACACTTACTCCGCTGTTTGTAGCTTCATTCGCATTGTACATATAATTACCCAGGCTGACCCGGCCGTTGAAGCCTAAATCCCAGTTTTTGTACATAAACTTAGAATTGAATCCCATCAGTATATCCGCCTCCGGTTTCTTATATTGATAAAGGTCGTTATCATTGACTATTCCGTCCCCGTTACGGTCGACATAAGCACCTTCAATAGGTTTCCCATTTTCATCATAAACCTGCTCATACACATAAAATGACCCTGGTGCGTAACCTACGCTGTGTATTTTTATGGTTTTACCTCCGACACCTCCGGTGGATTCGAAACGCCTTCCGGGCGAAGATGCTAAGGCGTCATTGTATGTAAGGGCAGTAATCTCCGATTTGTTCCATGCTATGTTATATCCTACATCCCACGAAAAATCTTTCGTTTGTACCGGCACGGCATTTATAGAAAATTCAAGACCACGGTTAGTCAACGTACCGATATTTGCAGGTATCAACTCGGCAAAGTCTGTTCCTGCAGCGCGTTCTACCTCGGCATTCAATAGGTCGTTGGTTTTTCTGTAATAATAATCTATCGTACCATTGATACGGTTATTCAGGAATCCATAATCCAAACCGACGTTCCAGGTTGTAGTCGTTTCCCATTTCAAATCGGGATTCACAGCAGTTGGCTTAATTACGTTTACCCATGTCACATTACCGTTTTCATCGTAGAAAGGATACATTGCTCCTCCTTTACCCCACGACCAGCTTTGCTGGCTTGGATACCATTTGTCGGAAATGTCTTGCTGGCCTGTTTTTCCCCATCCTAATCTCAGTTTCAGGTTAGAAAGATAACCGGAAGTATTTTGCATGAACGGTTCATCATTTATCCTCCATGCCAGTGCTACAGCAGGGAAAAGTCCCCACCGGTTGTTTTTGGCAAAACGTGACGAACCATCATCCCTGAGAGTGAACGTAAATAAATAACGTTCCATGAAAGTATAATTAAGCCTTCCGTAAAATGAGATGAGAACATATTTTTGCGGGTCTTCTTTATACTGGTCGATCGGCGTAGTTTCCTGTCCGAAGGTATCCGGATTCCTGCTCAGATAATTCTTGTAGCTTGTTTTATCCTGTTTGTAACTTTGATAAGAATAACCTCCCATCACATCGAAACGACTGTTGGCATCGGGCAGTTCCTTTGCATATTGCAAGTAGGATTCAAACAGAGCATTTTTGAATGTTTCTTCGTAATGATTACGGCTTCCCGATTTTTCAGGGTCATCTCCATATTCGGCAGGTGAATTCGGTTCAACTGTCTTCTGACCGTCGCTATTAGAATAGTCATACGCCATATTGACATTGATCTTGAGTTCGGGTAAGAAATGGAATTTATAATCGATTTGAGCATTTCCGATAAACGATTTCACAGTCGACTTATCGTTTGTCATATAAAGCAATGCCAATGGGTTCTTTGCTCCCTGGCTGTTGATAGCGCCATCCGGTTTACCGTCGTTTGTCCATGTATAATATCCTCCATAAAGAGTGTTATCATTATAGACCGGCTTTGTCGGGTCATAAAATACGGCAGAACCAATCGCATCTGTGTTTGCAAACCTGTTTTTGATATAAGTTCCTTTTGCATTCAGGTTTAAACTTAAATGATCATCGAAAAACTTAGGCGTAAAAGAAAGATTTCCTGTATAACGCTGAAAATTGGAAGTTTTAAGAATACCATTCTCATCGGTAAAACCTACTGATGTACGGAAAGGCATGCCTTTGATGGCACCCAATACACTCACATTATGGTCGGTGCTTACAGAAGTGCGGTATATCTCGTCCTGCCAGTCGGTACTTTGTCCCGGATATAATTCCAAAGCGCTTTTCATCGCATCGGTAGCATCCGGCAAGCTGTTAACCAAAGCACGGTATTCATCGCCGTTTAGCATATCGTACTTATTACGGGGTGTACTTACCGAAACATTGGCATTGTATGCCACACGTATTCTGCCTGTCTGCCCTTTCTTGGTTGTAATAAGGATTACGCCGTTAGAGGCTCTCGAACCGTATATTGCCGTAGCTGAAGCATCTTTCAGGACGGTAAATGTCTCGATATCGGCAGGATTAATAGTACTAAGTCCGTTTGATAACCCTCCTACTGTTTCGTTACTCATAATCACTCCGTCGATAACAATCAGCGGGTCGTTCTTAGCACTCAGCGAAGAACCTCCCCTGATGCGTATAGTCGAATTTGCACCGGGCTGTCCTCCTTCCGAGACGACGGATACACCTGCGATTTTACCACCGAGCATATCTTGCGGTGATGTGGTAAGACCTTTGTTCATTTCGTCCACCTTGATGGCGGTAACCGATCCTGTCAGGTCATCTTTTCTTACGCTTCCGTAACCGATAACAACCACTTCATCCAATAATTCTGCATTTTCCCTCAGTACAATACGATGCTGTGTAGTTCCGTTTACCGGAATATCCTGATTGACATAACCGATATAAGAAACGGTTATTACACCATCGGATGCAACCTCGATACTGAAAAGTCCATCTAAATCACTGATTGTTCCATTCGTGGGATTCCCTTTTTCGGAGACGCTCGCCCCTATCACAGGTTCCCCCGTATTATCCACGATTGTTCCTCTTACTGTAATTCTGTTTCCTGTTTGTGCCTGAATACCTATCATGGTAAATATTCCAAGGAACAAGAGAAGAATCTTTTTCCATTTTTGTTGATTCAAATTCATGGTTAAAAAAATTAGTTAACTCAATTAATTTCTTGCTTACAAATGTAAACGCGAAATTAAACCAATAGTAAGGCAGGTAAATGGATAAAGTAAACCTTGTTAAAATACAAAAAATTGATTTACAAATAATTGCAAAGTATAAAAAAAGATAAAAAGTAAGTAATTAACAACTCAATAGTAAGTCTATTCCATGCTGATTTGACCCAATTTTTTTACAGCCTGAGGAAATTCTTCTTTAGAAATCTTTGCTTTATTCCGCACTTTCATCCTGTAATTATATACGGTCTGAGGAGAATAATGCAGAAAACTGGCAATCTTCACACTGTCGCCAATCCCAAGTCTTACCAACGCATATATACGTAGTTCAGGACTCAGAAGTTCGTTATCTTTTGGAGATACATGCTCGCCTTCCTGCAAGAGGGAGTTAAAGTCTTTGATAAAATCAGGATATATGTTAAGGAAAACGGTATCGAAACTTTTATAAAATTCTTTCAACTCATCATTTACAAAAGTACTCGACTTTACCTCGCGGTAAAGGTCGTCTACCTGGCCAGCCTTTATTTTACGGCTGACTCTTTTCCTGAAATCTTCTAGTTTGTCTATATAGGATGAACACATAGTAAATACATAACTTATATATTCTTCTTTTACGTGGTTAGATTCAGACAATTCAGTGTTCAGTTTTTTCAGGTCTGAATTTATTTCATTCAGATGTTCGTTCGTCTTTTTAAGCATGTATCTTGCAGCAGCAAGTTCTTTTAGTTTTTTGTAAATGAAAAATAATGCTATAGCAAGCACAACGGCCAATAAAAAGATAATAACAACTAACATTACTAAGCGGTCTTTCTCCTGCTTCATTTTTATATCGTAGGTAGCATTGATGATAGGAAGCATGCGGGATATTTCGAGAGTCCGCAGTCGCGCCTTACAGAAAATAGCATCTTCCATCGAACATTTCATATACGAATATGCCCTGTCTATATCTCCCTCGTTATAAAGCAGTACAGCCAGTTCAGGTAACGACATATATTCTTTCACACCGCTCTGCATATCATATATAGACGATAATATAAGATACTTCTTCATTTGTATGGTATCTCGTCTTGCAGCATATATATCGGATATAGTATGAGTAATCATGGCAGATATCCTGTTATCGCTTTTATTATTCTGATAAGTATGTTCGGCTAAAGTTAAAGCTTCGTCCAGATTGCCTTCCATCAGTGCTTTCGAACTCATAACAAGCCCGTAAGTAACATTTTCCTTATCTGTGATCGAAAGTATAGAATCCTTATAATTGTATTCCAGTTCGATATAATATTCTTTCTCGGGAGAAACAAAAGAATAATCCGCCATAAGCATATACAGAGAATGGTAAAGATGATATACATATTCTACCATTTCTTTATCATAATCACTTAGATCCTGTTCATCTAGAATATGCAGCGCTTCCTTATACATTCCTGTAACGATCATCACTTCAACCCTGTTGAGTGTTGATGTTACATCGAAAAGGCTGTATCCCAATGTATCGGCTAATACCGCCCTTTTGCTTGCAATAGTATATGCGGAATCCATCTGAAAATTCTTGTATTCGTCGAATAGCTGGCCGTATAATATGAATCTCTTTTCTTCGGATGTGGATGAATTCACCTGATTTTCCAACTCCCGAATGATATGAAGTTTGTTTTTCGTGTATATTTCCCTGTTTGATATGCTGTTATCCAACACTTTTAATAACGAATCAATTTGTGTTGTATAAGGTGAGGCTGTCAGTGCAAAGAATTGAAGTATACAAATAACTAAAAATATAAATTTCTTCATATAATAAATTTCTCTTACTTACGCAAATATAGTATAATAATTCTCAGAAGTGATAAGTAAATAGAAAAGAGGCGATTTACTATAAGATTATTTATAATTTTTTTAGCTATCCTCCTAGCAGGAAAAATCTGTTATCAGATAAAAATCAGCATGAGAAGATATTTCTTTTTCATGCTGATCTTATTACATTTTATATCTTATTACCTTGCCCGCTCCTTCTCTAAAATAGCTTTCAGTGAGGCTATTTTCTCAGGATATTTTTCTGCCAGATTATCCTTTTCGCCTATGTCTTTTTTCAGATTGTAAAGCTGGGGCTGTTTGCTGTTGCCCAGCTCTGTGTTTGTCAATTTGTTGTATGCTGCTCCCCCGCCCGGCTCTATGTATTTCCATGTACCGTCATACACCGACATGGAACC
>DQAM01000313.1 GCA_003523545.1 Dysgonomonas sp. | reverse complement strand
TCTGATTTTGGTGTTCCCATATGTATCAAAATTAACAGTTTAGACAGCCGACTATTTATTATACAAATATAAACCTCGAAATTTTCCCATTCATTTTTTATTGTTTCTAAAAAACGAAGTCAATAAAAAGATAATGGCTTATTCTGTTATAAACATAACGAAATACCTAACTAGTTTCGATATGAGATAATCGAATTTTTATTGGGTTAATTTTAATAACTCTAAAATTATACCGATTGTCAATTATTTAATTTATAACTTACAAAAGCAATATATTTACTGTCTGGCGACCACGAATTGACATTGATGGTTCCCTGTCCGCCAAACAATTTGGTTAGTGTTCTGGAATCTCCTCCTACAGCAGGCATTATACGTAATTCTACGTTTTTATTTGGTAAATGTTCCGAGGGTTTCAGATCGCCTTTATAGTATGCCAGATATACGATAAGTTTTCCATCCGGAGAAACGTGAGGAAACCATGAATTCAGATTTTCATCAAAGGTCATTTGTGTTTGTTCGCTTCCGTCGGCATTCATCCTCCATACCTGCATTAATCCTGTTCTCACCGAATTGAACCAGATGTATTTCCCGCAAGGAGAATATTCCGGACCATCATCTAATCCTACTGCCGTAGTAAGTCGTACTTCTTCACCACCTCCTGCAGGAATAACATATACATCATAATTACCGTTTCTATCCGCGCAATAGGCAAGATATTTGCCATCTGGACTCCATCCGTGCAGATAACTCGGAGCCATAGGTGTGATAAGACGGGGTATTCCCCCTTCTAACGGTAATGTATATATCCTCGACAGACCGTCTTCTTTGGTTTGGTGACTTACGGCTATTTTTTTTCCGTCGAAAGACAATACATGATCGTTATTACAGTTGAGTGCATATCCCATATTTATTTGTTGAGGTTCACCTTTTGCAAACGGAGGTATTTTCCACAACTTTCCTTTGCTGTTATATACTAACCATTCACCATCATACGTCCAGTTAGGGGCCTCTATCAGATAAGGAAATTCTTTTACTACCGAACGTTTTCCTGTCATTACATCTATAATTTCGAGTATGCTTGTTACGCCATTATTCTGAGCGCTTGAAGATATTACGCCCAACATTAAACAAAATAAGACAATAAATTTATACCTCATGATATTTCCATATTTTAAATGCAAATATACATTTAAACCAATATAGCAACAACCACAACAGCAGTAAAATATAATACAAATGCTAAAACACCTTCTAACTTTTTGCACTTATCATTTTCAATGAATCCAATCATATTTAAAAGTATATTATGTTTCGAAAAATATGGGAATAAGCTCCTATTATTACAGACAATCGACTCGAAAAATATTTTACAAGAAACTTAATATCTTCAAATAAATTATTTGATTAAATATTTGATTTGAAGAAATAACGCCAAAACCAAAATTGACTTGAAAATCTAGAATAATAGAGTTCATCTCTATTGAGTAAAAAAATTAGGAAATAAAATACGTGCTTTTGTCTTCCAACAAAAGCACGTAAAATAAATACCGCCATAATGTAAACCTGTGAAATTTAAATTTGACAGGGATTTTATTTCAAACTAGTCAATTTTTCAGTTAACCGCTGTCAGTTCCAAAACACGGCTGCTTAACTTAGCAGTTGTGAATAAATTAAGACCTACTTTCATTAGAAAATCGCCCGAATAGGTTTTTCCATTAGAACTTAACCTTGATTTCGCATCCGGCATCAGGTTGATTTCTTCTATGCGATAGTTTTTCGAAGGATCTAACCCTTGAAGTTTTACTGCAAAAGAATTTTCCGCATACCGTGGGAATATATCGTATGCATATACCACAGCTTTATCCTGGTTTTCTCCCACATGCATCACCGACGTGTGGTTTGTTTCGTATGGAGATACGAGACGGTAAAAGTTTCCATCAAGGATCACTTTTTTCAAACGGGTATAGTTTGCAACAGCCGTACGGCAGAATTCTTGTTCCGGCTGGCTTAATTCCTTAATATTGATATCAAATCCCATTTTGCACATGAAAGCTACATCGGTACGGAATTTAATGCTTGCGCTGCTGTTCCAGCTTGTCACATGTGCATCCATTGATTTTATCGGGAAAAATTGCGAATATCCCCATTGAATAAACAATCTTTCGATAGGATCGGTATTATCACTGCACCAGAATTCAGTAAAATATTTTAATGCTTCGTAGTCTGAACGGCCCCCGCCGCCTGAACAAAGCATCATCGGAAGATTAGGGTATTTTGCTTTAATTCTTTCCAGTACATTGTAGAGCCCTTTTACGTGGTCTATATACAAATTATTTTGTTTTTCTCCCTGATAAGGCGAATAAATATTGGTTATCGGGCTATTGCAATCCCATTTGAAAAAGGCAAGGTCAGGATTTTCTTTCATAATGTCATCTACTATGCTGAAGACATAATCCTGTACTTTAGGATTGCTTAAATCGAGAACCAGCTGGTTACGGAAATAATAAGGCTGGCGGTTGGGCTGTAAGATTGCCCAATCGGGATGTTTCTCTATTAATTCACTTTTCGGGCTTACCATTTCGGGTTCAATCCAGATTCCGAACTTGACACCCGCATTTTTTGCACTT
>DQAM01000311.1 GCA_003523545.1 Dysgonomonas sp. | reverse complement strand
TTTTCATTTCATTCAATATGACAAACAGGATATTTATTTAAAAGTATAGCTACTTTTAAAAAGTAATAACAGCTTTATATGGAAATCGTAATAGAGAAAGAAATGAAATATACGACTATATTCTTCGACCTGGACGATACACTGGTCGATACTGTCCAGAACAATAAAGAGGCTCTAGAGGATATTTACAACTATTATCAGGTGAAGGATTACTTTCCTGCGTTTGAAGAATTTTATACTACATTCCAGAAGATTAATTCCGGATTGTGGGAAAAGTATGCACATGGGGAGATCACAAAGGACTACCTGAAAGAATCCCGTTTTCTACAAACTTTTAAGGAGATAGAGGATATATCTGTCGGTCAGTCTTTGGAAATGAACGATGCTTTTTTATCGTATGCCAATACGAAAAAGAATGTAATAGAAGGAAGTAAAGAAATCCTGCAATATCTTTATCCGAAGTATAACCTGTACATCTTGTCAAACGGATTTGAGGAAGTGCAGTCTTATAAGATGAACAATGCAGGGATAAATTCTTATTTCAAGGAAGTCATATTATCTGATCATATCGGCAAGAATAAACCTCATCCTGATATTTTCGACTATGCCCTGAAAAAAGCCAATACGACTTATTCCGAATCTCTCATGATTGGAGACAATCTGAATACAGATATTTCAGGCGCCGGAAACAGCGGTATAGACCAGGTTTGGTTTAATCCGCACAACTCGATGCGTAAGGATAATATCAACCCTACATATACAATTAACAGGTTGGAAGAACTGAAATCTATTTTGTAAAAACTCAACGGCTATCTATTTCCAGACCGTCATAAGCTAAGAACACATTTTCCGGGAGAATCGCCTGCACATCCTTATGCAGGCCTATATGGTGGCTCATGTGAACAAAATACGTTCTCTTCGCCCCTATCCGCCTCACGTTTTCCAAAGCTTGCTCCAGATTCTGATGCGAAATGTGTTCTTTGATCCGAAGTGCATTCATAACCAGCACATCCAGTCCCTGCAATTTCGGAAATTCTTCTTCCGGTATTGTTTTAAGATCGGTCAGATAAGCGAAGTTTGCGATACGATATCCGAATATAGGCAATAAAGCATGCATAAGCCTTACAGGAATAACTTCAATGCCTTCTACCCGGAAGGGCCGGCTATCTATTTCATTGAGCTCGATTATGGGAACACCCGGATATTTGTGTTCTGCAAAAGCATATGGAATCCTCTGCCGGAGGGCGTCTGCTACCATTTGTTCAGCATATATCTGTATATCATTAAATTTGCAGAATGGCCGAAGATCGTCTATTCCCCCGACATGATCGTAATGCTCATGGGTAAGTAATAAACCGTCGATAGGCTCAAAATGGAGCGGCAGCATCTGCTGCCTGAAATCAGGTCCGCAATCGATCAATATATTCTTTCCTCCGGTAGTGATCCTGACCGATGTCCTCAACCGCTGGTCGCGGCTATCCCCCGAAGTACAAACGGCACATCGGCATCCGATCTCCGGTACTCCGGTAGAAGTGCCTGTTCCTAAAAATCTTATCCGCATAAAATCTCTTGTCACTTACAAGTAAAATGGCTATTTCCAGCGTAAGGAAACAGCCACTTTTAACTATGCATCTAGTTGATAATTATCTTTTAATTAATATTGTCTTTGCAGTATCCAAAGATCGTCGAACGGTATACCGTAAGTTTTTCTGAGCGCATCGCTGGTACCCATCGAGAGATATTTGTCGCGGATGGCGTTCCTTTCATTAACAGCCGATGCTTTATCATCGTAGCTGGCAATAATCACACGGTACATACCTTGTGGGTTCTGAGCAAGAATTACGTTGTATCCTTCCTGTTCCATTCTGGTTTTCAAAGCTTCAGCATTAGGCTTTACGCTCAAAGATGCGATTACTACGCTGTAAGCTCTCAAGCCGGCCGCATCGGTTTCATATACAGGAGTTATTTTTTCGGTACGTACAGGCTCATTTTCTACATTGGAATATGTAGGATAAGCAGGCGTAGATACTGCACCTGTGTTTTCTTCAAGTTCTCTTTCTTTTGCAGCTTCGTATACTGATTTATAAGCACTTTGTTTAGGTTTGCATGATCCGAAAACAACTAATAACGACAATGCCAGTCCGATTCCAAGTAATTTGTTCATAATAATCTGTTAATTATAAGTTATTTCGACAAAGATAATAATTTCCTTTTTAGAATATAACGGTTAATTCCTAAAATAGTTTAACACTTCACATCCTTTAATCTTAAGGTTCTGTATATCGCTTAAAACTCAATCGATTTTGTCAAAGCCAAGATAAGGGACTAATACATCAGGCATGCGGATACCATCTTCCTGCTGATTGTTTTCCAGTAAGGCAGCTACTATACGCGGCAAAGCCAAAGCGCTTCCGTTGAGAGTATGTGCAAGCTGTATTTTTCGGTCTACGTCCCGGTAGCGGCATTTCAAACGGTTGGCCTGATAACTTTCAAAGTTGGATACTGAACTTACTTCCAGCCATCTTTTCTGTGCAGCCGAGTAAACCTCGAAATCGAATGTCAGGGCTGACGTAAAACTCATATCACCGCCGCAAAGGCGTAGTATCCTCCATGGCAATCCTAATTCAGCCACTAAAGATTCCACATAGCCCACCATTTCTTTCAGCGATTCGTATGAGTGCTCGGGTTTATCGATACGCACAATTTCAACCTTATCGAACTGATGAAGGCGGTTCAGCCCCCTTACATCCTTTCCGTAAGAACCTGCTTCCCTTCTGAAACAAGCCGAATAAGCAGTATTCCTGATAGGTAGATCTTTTTCCTCCAGGATCATATCCCGGTATATATTGGTAACGGGTACTTCTGCTGTGGGAATAAGATATAGATCATCGGCGGTAACATGATACATCTGTCCCTCCTTATCCGGCAGATTTCCGGTTCCATAACCCGATGCATAATTCACCACATACGGAGGCTGGACTTCCATGTAACCTGCATCGCGGGCCTTGTCCAGAAAATAATTTATGAGTGCCCTTTGCAAACGGGCCCCTTTTCCTTTATAAACCGGAAAACCGGCTCCGGATATTTTTACTCCCAACTCGAAATCTATCAGATCGTATTTTTTAGCCAAATCCCAGTGCGGTAACGGGTTCTCTCCTAAATCAGGAATCTCTCCCCCCGTCTTTTCAACGACATTGTCTTCGGGCGTCTTGCCTTCGGGCACTTCATCCGACGGCAGGTTGGGTATCTGCACCAGCATATCCTGCAAATGACTCTCCGCCTGTTTGAGGTTGGCTTCCACAGTCTGCACATCGCCTTTAATATCCTGTACAAAACGCCTGATATTTTCCGCTTCCTCTTTTTTACCCTCTTTCATCAATGCACCTATACTTTTCGACTTCGCATTTATCTCGGCCAGCATACCATCGAGTTCTTTCTGAAGATCTTTGCGTTTCCTGTCCTCCTCAATAACTTTCGATATAATGTCCTTGCCGTCGAAATGTTTTTTTGCAAGCTTTTTGATTACCTCTTCCGGATTGTCATTTATAACTTTAAGTGTCAGCATCGTTTCAAATATTTTGGCGGTATATAATATATAACAAATTGAAGCGACAAAGTTAAAAATATTTTGAACGAATGATGGATTTTATATCATATTTCCACCGGAATATAATCTGATTTTATTAAATGCCAATCAATAGTTAAAATAATCGTTGTTTAAAAGCCTGT
>DQAM01000312.1 GCA_003523545.1 Dysgonomonas sp. | reverse complement strand
ATGATGCCTTCTATGATACTGAAAACAAACAGAAAAAATCTTGATATTGTCGCCAAAGGCAGGATATTTCCTTCGCTGGCAGAGACCTGGCATCTGGTTACGACTTTTTTGCTGGCAACTTTTGCATGGATATTCTTCCGTTCGGATACCATACATGATGCCTTCCTGTATATACAGGGAATCTTTTCGGCAAGTATATTTGACATGCCTCAGAAATATTCTTTGCTTATCTTTTTGTATGTGTTCTTCATGTTTGTAGTCGAATGGTTGGGGCGCACAGGAAATTATGCATTGGAAAGTTTACAGTCCGGATTGAATAACAGGCCGCTCAGATGGCTGTTTTATATAATATTAATCGCTATGATTGTTTCCTATTCAGGTAATCAGCAGCAATTCATATATTTTGAATTTTAGGATAGCATGAAATTATTCATTAAAAGATTCTCTATATTTTGTTTTGCTTTACTAGGCATTATATTGATTCTTTTCCTGGGGCCTTTGACTCCGAGGATGAAGCAATCCTATTTTTACGGTATTAATCACAAACAAAAATTACTGCAAGACACGCCTGCTCCACGGATAATTTTTATTGGTGGATCTAATCTGACATTCGGTATAAACAGCAGGATGATAAAAGATTCACTAGGTTTAAATCCTATAAATACAGGAATCCAGGCAAATGTAGGGTTGGAATACATGCTCGATTCTTCTATCGATAATATCCGCAAATCGGATATTGTGGTGGTTGTGCCTGAATATTCACAACTTCATGGCAGTCTGGCTTATGGGGAAGATCCTCTGCTGCATGCTATTATGTCAGGAAATCGTAACGACTTGCTGAAACTGTCTTACCATCAATGGGCGGCTATTCTGCCATATATTCCTAAGTATGCTTTTTCGAAACTGTCGGTATATGAATATCTGGATAACCCCAACAAAGAAACTGTCTACAGGGCAGATGCCTTTAATGAATACGGGGATATCCTGGAAAGATGGCCGGGAGATTTCAAAACCGTTTCCCCTTATACTGTACGAGAAGAAAAATTCAATACCTATATATTAAAAAAACTGATTTATTTCCGCCGGCAGGTAGAAGAAAAAGGGGCTTCCTTGTATATAGGTTTTCCTGCATATCAAAAAAAATCGTTCGACATAATTGAAGATATAATTCGGGAAGAGTACGATAGTCTTAGGAATAATAATTTCACATTGATTGGAAAGCCTGTAGATTATATAGTGGATGATTCCTTGCTGTATGATACGCCTTATCACCTGACTACCGACGGAGTGGAATGGCGTACCGGGTTGTTTTTAAGACAATTCAGTGAATATTTGTCTAAAAATTAGTAAGTATAAAAATATAGATAAAAAGGCGGTGCCTTATAAGGAGACACCGCCTTTGATATTAGTAAAAATGAGTCAAGTTTATTTATTATTTACTATAATTTTTTGAGTATAAACCTTGTCTGGGCAATTTATCTTAACGATATAAATCCCGGGCACAATATTCTTTCCTAGCGTAAAGCTTGTGTCTTTACTTCGAACGTTAGCTATGATTTTTCCTGAAAGATCAATTAGCTCTGCGCTATTTATTGTAATGTCTGTTTTGAGGTTGACTTCAACTCCTTCTATCCTCGGTATTATAGAAAAATAATTTTCTGTATTATCTGACAGTTCTATAGAAGCTGATTTATAATTATTCTCTTCTTCTATAGAGGAGGAAGCTGATCTCAGTTTCGAAGATTCGGTAACGGTTACAGTCCAATTGTTTACATCAACCATGCCTTTATAATTAGTCTTTTTAGCAATTTTGAACTTATACTTCGAACTACTTCCATCAGTGATAATTACATCATAGGATGTTCCTGATTTAATAGTACGGGTAGCAGTTGCACTGAGGGCAGGCTTGCTTGAAGTATTCTGAAGTATGAATTTAAATTGACCAACTTTTAGCGGTCCTTCCCACTCAAAAACTCCGGGACGGTCTGCAACCGGGTTCAGCTTTTGGGCTTTACTTAAAGTCCAACCACCCGAAAGAACAGTACCGGTCAAGTAAAGATTATCAACCGTTAGATAACCGGTGGGTGTTATAAATAAATCACTCTCGATTGGTAATGACTTTTCCCCATAAGAATCCACAGCAACAATTTTCACTTTATAACCTTTATATGCATAAGTGGACATCTCAGTTGTTAAGAATTTTGGTTTATCGCTATTCAAATGAATTCCGGCAAACTCTATGGAGCTTTTTATCTTTTTCCCTTTCAGATCTGTTAAAGTCACCTCGTAATGATGTACCATATCATCATCTGTGGCCTGTGGGAAAGTAACATTAAACGCAGTAGATTTTAATGCTTTTACAGAAGGTTTGTCTGTTGCTTTAAAAGTAGGCTTTTCCCCTCCATTTCGTGCTTTAGTGTATACAAAATTACTTCCATCATTTGGAGCCTTTATAACCCAGGGCTGTTTTATTTCCTCATTGCGGAAGAAGTCCATTCTTTTTACAATTACATCTCCGGTATTTCCAACTGACACTACACAGCCTTCGGCAAAGTTTCCTGATAAAGCAGGCTTTATTTTATCCATATCATCTGTTGCAGTCCGTGTATATGCAATACCACCATCATGTACCATAGTATATTTATCTTGTAGAATAGAGCGTTCATCATTAATTGAATAATGAGAATGCCCCGAGAACATTACTACTTGCGGATATTTTTTTATAATGTCATTCATGGAGGTATTACCACGATTTCTGGAACCGTATACTGTATTGGTTACCGGTACATGAATAAATAGAAATATTGATTTCCCCGGATATTTTTTATCCGCATCTTCCAAAGCCGCTTTCAGATAATTACGAGTAGCAGTATAATAGCCATTGGAAGGGTTCGATGAGTCTAAACTTATTAGTATAAAAGGATATCCTTTTATCTCCATGTATTGGTTCTGATCCTGTCCTAATGTGTTTTTATAATAGTTATTCGATTTAGTGCTGCTTGCCAGCCAATCATGATTTCCCATACAAAAATGTATAGGAGTAGATGATGGCATTTGAGAGAATACTTTCTTGGCGCTCTGATATTGAGCCAAAGTACCGCCGTTAGTAATATCACCGACTACAAATAGTGCATCCAACGGTTCATTATCCGTATCTAATGTTTTAATGACATTGGTTATCTTATCGTTCCAGTTATTATCTCCTCCGACATGCACATCAGAGATAACAGCAAATTTAGGATAGGAGTTTATATCAGCAGTCTTAACACCCAGAGCTGATTCTACCTGCCGGCTGAAATTATTTATATCCTGAGCTGTAGTACTCAGCGATTGCATTAATTTTCTACCTTC
>DQAM01000309.1 GCA_003523545.1 Dysgonomonas sp. | reverse complement strand
GAATTTCGCTACAGAGTCGTTCAGCGTTGCAACGCCTATTTTATGATAATTGAGTTCGGGGACACGTGTCTTCTCCTTTTCAAAATGAGCTTTAGCTAACGCAGTCTCTATCTTCATAACTGCTTTGGCCGCTGTTTCGGCATCGGTATCCGTATATCCTGCATTCTTGAATTGCTCATTGATCAGTTTAAAGTAACCTTGGCGCAATTCTTCGGATTTCTCATCTTCGTTCAGGTAGTAATCGCGGTCGCCAAGACCTAATCCGCTCTGGTACAGGTGGACGATATTCATCGAGCTGTTCTTGTCGTCGGCTCCCACATAAAAGCCCATATAGGGTGTCGAAGCATACCTTCTTATTTTGCCTGCTAATCTGATGATGTCGTCAATAGAAGATGCGGCATTGATTTCGGCTAATTGTTCCATGATAGGCTGGGCTTTTTCATCGTTCAGCTTCACACTATCCATCCCGAGTTTATATAGATCGCCGATCTTCTGGGCATTGGAGCCATTTTCGTGCTGAACTTCACCTAACTCTTCGATAAGTTCTTTGATCTGTTTTTCGTTCTGTTCCCTCAGCTGGTCGAATGAACCATACCGGGAATATTCATCAGGAATAGGGTTTGCATCTGCCCATCCTCCCGTTGCATACCGGTAAAAGTCGTCGCCGGGTGTTGCGTTCGTATCCAGATTTTCAATTCTCAGTCCTTTGTCCATAATAGTTTCCTGTTCTTGTGTTTTCGCTTTTTCCTTACAGCTTGTTAAAGCTGCTCCGATCATAGTAAGGCAAACGACCGGATATAAGTATTGCTTTTTCATTTTGTGTATATTTTAAATATTTTCTTATCATAAACTTTCCAGCATCCTCTTGATGACTGTCTGTGCGGATATTTCCCTGTTGGCCGCTTCCGGGATAACTATCGACTGCGGACTTTCGATAACATCGTCGGTAACTATCATATTGCGGCGGACAGGAAGGCAGTGCATAAAAAATCCGTTATCGGTAAGTGCCATTTTTTCGGACGATACAGTCCATGCACGGTCTTTACTCAATATTTGCCCGTAATTAGGATCGGTATAGGCCGCCCAGTTCTTGGCATAAACGAAGTCCGCTCCTTCCAAAGCCTTATTCTGGTCATATTCTACTTTTGCCCCCCGTACGAATTTTTCGTCTAGTTCATATCCTTTCGGATGTGTGATGACAAATTCAACATTTGCTTCATTCATAAAATCGGCGAACGAATTAGGGACAGCCTGCGGTAAAGCTTTGGGGTGGGGCGCCCATGTCAGTACGACTTTCGGGCGGTCTTTTTTCTTATATTCTTCGATCGTAATAAGGTCTGCAAATGCTTGAAGAGGGTGTCCGGTTGCCGCTTCCATGCTGAAAACCGGTCTGCCCGAATATTTGATAAACTGGTTCAGTATTTTTTCGTTATAATCATCCTCTTTATTTTCAAATTGGGCAAATGCACGGACTCCGATGATGTCGCAGTAAGAGCCCATCACGGGTATTGCTTCGAGTATATGTTCGGTTTTATCGCCATCCATAATCACTCCCCGTTCGGTTTCAAGTTTCCATGCCCCCTGATTGATATCGAGTACGATGGTATTCATTCCTAGGTTCATGCCTGCTTTCTGCGTACTAAGTCTTGTGCGCAGGCTTGAATTGAAGAAAACCATCAGGAGGGTTTTATTTTCTCCCAGATTTTTGTAAGCGAATCTGTTTTTCTTTATCTCAAGAGCTTCTTTTACAGCTTCATCCAGGTTTCCCAGATCTTTTACATTGGTATATGTTCTCATCTGTAACTTTAAATTATCAAAATTATAAACTTTCAAAGTTAATAAATAGTGATAATTATATGAGTGTTTTTGCCATAAAAAGAAAAGAGCATCGACTTCTCTGTGCTCTTTTGACTATGTATTGTTATTTATGGAGAGTATATTATTTTATTTGGATAGAATATATTGTGCGCAATATTCCACGGCCTTTTTTACATCCTCGGGATTATCAAAATTGAGATTCTTCCCTTCAAGTTCGTTTTTTATTTTTTCCTCGTATCCCTTAAATATTTTAGAGAAAGACGAGAGGGAAGTAAAACGTTTTAATTTCCCGTTTACCGGGATGTAAAAAGTATAATCCCTTTTTACTTCAAATATTTCATCGTCTTTCAATTGGATGTATGTATTCCCCGAAGGTATAATGCTGACGTTGTCAATCGCCGATGTTTGTGACCGGCTGCCATAGCCTGCGCTCTTTCCTTTGGATAGAACAGATGCGTGGAATCTTATATAAAGGTTGATATTATCGTATTTTACTTTTTCATAAAATTCTTTGCCGTTCACGTATTCGAAGACACGGTCCCCTATCGTAATATCCCTGATGGATTCAGGGTATAATAGTTCGAGAGTATCGTTATTCTGCAGGAAATGCATTTTTTTGCTTATCAGTTCGTAATTAAAAACACCTTGGCTTTTCACCCCGGTTCTGAGTGTGGCAGTTCCCGGTTGGAACTTATCAAGCAAATAAACAAAGTTCTTATTGTTCTTAGCCGGAAGTGCAAGAAAAGTTACCATGCAAATAAAAAAGAAAATGTATTTTTTCATGGTTTTATATTTTAACTACCTGTAAATGTATAATAATTGGAAGAATAATGCAAATGGCTTATTGATTGATTATTGATCGGGCTGTAATATTATACCTGTAATTCTTTTTTTCTTACATTTGCATTTAACCCAAAACATAGGGGATATGAAAAAGAAATTGTGGATATTAGTTTTCATTGCTGCGCAGATGTTTATTATTTACGATGCTTCCTGTACTGCACAGACCCGGACTAAACCTAGCGATAAAAAAACAGAAGCAGTAGCGTATTTTTGGATTAATAAGGGTGCTTCTTATACACCGGATGAAATCAGACAAAATGACTCCGTTAAGGCTCTGCCTCAGGATTATACGATGGTAAAAGAACGGGAGGCGATAGAAAAAGGAAGCTTTCGGTACCTGAACTTCGGGCAAGACCGGATCAGACTGACCGGAGTTACCCAGGAACAGGCATATCTGCGGGTATATCGGGAGTACTGCGATGAAGTATTTATTTCTCTGCTATCTGCATGGACAAACTCAGAAAATATGAGTTATGGTTTCTTTAAGATTACCATGAAGCTTTTCAATAATGATGGGCTAAATATTTTACGATTAGTAGATTTTCCGGATAAAAAGGAGAAAGAGGCCGCAATAATAAGCAGCCAAATCAGAAAAAATATTCCTTCATACCTTAGGTTTTCTTATGACATATTTAAGAATGGCGGTTTAAGTCTTTCTTCTATTGAAATCTTTTTAGAAAAAGATTCTATTTTTAAACATCAGTACGATTCCCTTTCTTTGCGTTTGCCTTGGCAAATCCCTGCCGCTAAGAAGAGTTCCGGTAAAAATTCATATTTAAAGAGTTTACCTGTTCCCCGTATTAAATAGCTGGCTGTAAGGGAGTGTAAATGGCTTATTGTTTGCTTATTAATCGGGCTGTAATATTATACCTGTAATTCTTTTTTTTTCTTACATTTGCATTTAACCCAAAACATAGGGGGTATGAAAAAGAAATTGTGGATATTAGTTTTTATTATAATACAAATATTTATTGCATATGATACTTTCTGTATAGCGCAGACTAAAATTGAAGCTAATGAAAAAAAAACAGATATTGTAGAGTATTATTGGATAAATAAGGGAGCTTTTTATACACCGGATGAAATAAGACATAATGATTCCATTAAGAATTTACCTCAGGATTATACGATAATAAAAGAACGGGAGGCGATAGAAAAAGGAACCTTCCGGTATCTGAACTTCGGGCAAGACCGGATCTGGCTGAAGGGGGTTACCCAAGAACAGGCATATCTGCGGATATATCATGAATATTGCGATGAAGTATTCATTTATATGCTATCTGCAGATACAAACCCGGAAAACATGAATTATGGATTTTTTAAAATTACCATGAAGCTTTTCAACAAAGATGGATTGAATATTTTGCGATTAGTAGATTTCCCCGATAAAAAGGAGAAGGAAGCAAAAATATTAAGTAATCAGATTAGCAAAAATATTCCTCCATACCTTAGGTTTTCTTATGACATATTTAAGAATGGCGGTTTAAGTCTTTCTTCTATTGAAATCTTTTTAGAGAAAGATTCTGCTTTTAAACAACAGTATGATTCCCTTTCTTTGCGTTTGCCTTGGCAAATCCCTGCCGCTAAGAAGAGTTCCGGTAAAAATTCATATTTAAAGAGTTTACCTGTGCCCCGTATCAACTAGCTGCTTTTAATATATTTTTTCATTGGCTCTTCTCCCATCCAAACCCATATCTTATTAAAAAGTTATTAAAAGTGCTTTTTTATATAACTGAATCCAAATGAACATATTGTTTGGCAAAGCTGGTGAATGACTTGTCGCTACATTATTTATCTATGGATATAATTAATTAAAATATCCCATACGATTATGACAAAGAAGCGGCAAATACCATTAGAAATAAATCTGGAAGGCATAGATAAAACAAACCAAGGGTTGCAGCAGCTTAACGATACTGTTATGCAAACGCAGGATTCAATAAATAAATTGAATCAGGACTCTATAAGTTTAATAGATCGGGCATTGGAAAAAGTGGAAGAGAAAGCCAGAGAAGTGATGGAGGATGAGGAGAAGCAGAAAGAACTAGGCAAGAAAGGCGTAGAGGCATTTGTCAATTGGCTGAAAAAAAAATTTGTAAGGTATTTAATCGGGCGGAGAGACCCCATTGGTACTGTAGAAACAGTCTTAAATGCACCTGCTTATTACCAAAAATATAAGGATGATCAAAAAAGAGAATATAAGTCGGTAATCGATGATACAGAACACAGCTCTCTCGAAAGTCTCAAAAAGTATAATGAAGATTACATTAATAGTGAGAAAGAACGGATAAACACCCTTATCGGTTACGAAAAAGAACTTGCTCAAAAGAGGCTTGAAGTGCTTGAGCAGTGGGTTGCGGATAGGAATAAGGTATACGAAGGTAGAAATGCTGTAGAAGATGTATACTTTGAAGAGAACCTGATGGATACTTATGGCAACCTCGTCAAACAACCTTTAGGAATCTTTCCAATGAGTTCGGAGGAGAGAGACGATAAACTTGAAAAAGTAAATAAATACAGGGAAAAATCGGACAAAGTAAGAGGAAATGCATTGGGTAAGATTGACGGGCAGATAGAAAATTATAAAGCTTCGAATGCCCCCGAAATTGTAATAGAGGCCCCTGCTCCTAAGAGTGGAAATCCGCAAGAGAAAATTAAATCCCATACTAATGATAATAATTATTGGTCTACAGATGATTACTTTGGTGATCGTAGACCAAATTTTCAGGGTGGCTATTCTCCGGAACAATTAGCTGAGCAAGATAGAAAAGATGCGGAGGCCCGGAAGAAACGCGAGAAAGAGCAACAGGAAGCAGAAAGAAAAGCTAAAAAGGCTCATTTAGATAAATTAATGCAGGATGCAAATAATAGACGCGATGAGGAAATACAACGAGAATTAGATAATAAGGAAATACAAGAGAATATCCAAAAAGAGCTTACAGAAAGTGAGCAAGAACAGAATCAAAAGCGCGTTGAGAATTTTAAAGATAGCCTGGAGCAGAAAGAGGAAGCTTCGTCAGAATATAATGGAGATCAGCAGAGTTTAAGGGAGGCATTACCTTTTATGTCGTTTCCTGGATTTGCGCCTGTTAACAATTTTGTAGCACCGTCAACCGCAACAGCACCGATTAACGGCAGTGAAAATCAGGTACAAGAACAGGAAGAAGTAGTCGGCCGACTCAATACACTCTATCAGGAAGATGCCGGCAACCTGATGGCGGCCAATGCCGAAAAAGGGAATGTCTTACAGCAGTTTTTAGGCATGATGCGCAATCAGCCCGAAGAACTGAAAACCATATTCGGAACGGTAGAAGGATTGCTGGGTGTCGACCTGGGGAAATTCACCAAGTTTCTCGATATCAAAAAAGGACTGCTTCCCGGCCTTGCCAAAGCATTCATGAAGAATGATGAAACCATCAATGAGAATGCAGAGAAAGCCAATGAGACGCGCGTCGAAAATACAGAAAAAGCCAATACACGCATCAAAACGGGATTGGAGAAGCTTTTTGACGATATTGCAGAGCATGCTTCACTGGTGAGCGAACTGATGCAGGGACTCTTTGCCCAGGCAGATGAAAACCTGGAAGAGCGTATCGGATTGGCCGACGAACGTATAGCCGAGATCAGCACTAAGCAGGACGAACTGGTCGAGAAAGTGCAGGAAAGCGACAGCCGCATCAAGGATTTGCAAGAACAAGCCAAGAATGCTCAGGGAGGCCGTCTGGCTGTCATACAGGAACAGATAGCCCGCGAGATAGAAACGCGTAATGAACTGGCCAATGAAGAAAAACGCCTGGCAAAAGAAAAAGAAAAAGCCGAAAAAGATAAGGAAAAGCTGGAAAGGCAGCAAAAGAAAAATGCACTGAAACAACAGCTTATCGAAGGCATTGCAAGTACGGCATTAGGGGTAGCTAAAGCACTGGGTTCATCACCGCCTCCGGTCAATTTCGTTATGGCGGCGCTTGTAGGAGCGGCAGGAGCTATTCAGACAGCTACTATAGCCAAACAGATATCCAAGCTTGCCGACGGAGGCATGCTCAGCGGCAGACGCCATTCGCAGGGAGGCATGCGCATCGAGGGTACCAACATAGAAGTCGAAGGCGGCGAATACGTTGTCAACCGTCTGTCTACTAAGCGAAATCTGGGGCTTATCAGCTATATCAATTCGCAGAGGCGCCAACTTATGCCCGAAGATATAGACGGTTATTTTGCCGCTTCATCTTCCCCGCACGGGCGCATGCCTTCTTATAAGGCTATGTTTGCCGAAGGCGGACAGCTTCCGGCCGAAGATGCGCTCGATACCTATGGCGATAACGCCGTCCTGCGTGCTATCGAATCCATCAATCTACAGCCCGTGGTATCCGTTGTCGACATTGCCAATGTACAGCAGAGCATGACGCAGGTTACCGAATGGACAAACACAAGGTAACCAAGAATTGAAAAGTAAAAACCAAAAGTTAAAAGCTTATCGTCCGATTGTTTTTGATACAGCGTTAATAGAAACGGCTCTCCCTCCGCCCTTTTCAGGCCGGGCTCGGGAAGAGTCGTTTTTTTTCGTGCCGTGTCAGACCTGTGCCGATTCTTCCGGCTGGTTTACTTCTTTGTTTTTGTACTCTTCGAGAAATGTGCTGCACAATATGCAGGAGTCCATCAGGTATTTCAGCCCGTTGCATTCGGGCGTATACCCCCTTTTGATGTTGATTGTCGACGAGCGCATGATGCACAGGTCTATCAGGTCTCTTTCCTTCTTGCTGAGCCCGGAGAAATCGAATGCCTCCGGATAATTGCTTTCGAGCCACGACAGTACTTTGCCGTCTGCAGCTATGCTTTTCGTAAATTGGCCGCATTTCAGCTTCTCCCCGTCAGAAACCAGCGAATCCAGCGTCAGAATAATCTGATCGATAGTTTTCTTCTCTTTCATAAAAATCCCTATAGTTTGGTTTTGTGTAAATATATACTAATTGATAATAACAATCGTTTTTGATTTTGGTACTTGTTTATCAAAAAAGCGGAATAAGTTACAGCCTCGCGGAATAAATTAAAACCTGTTTATTACTTTTTTAATCTTATACATATATAATAACTGAAAAACATGAAAAAAGTTTATCTGCGTATCTTTTCAGGTAAATAAATATTTTGATAAGAAGAGTTAGAGGATAGTAGTCAGG
>DQAM01000310.1 GCA_003523545.1 Dysgonomonas sp. | reverse complement strand
GTTGATGTGACTTCACCTCAGGCAAGCGGTACTAAGATAATAGCTCACGTCTGTAATGATATCGGCGGTTGGGGCAAAGGCTTTGTCCTTGCTATATCGAAACGTTGGCCGGAACCGGAAAAAGCGTATAGGGAATGGCATCGTAACAGGGCTGAAAACGATTTTGCATTGGGAAACATACAAGTGGTACAGGTTGAACCTTATGTGTATGTTGCCAACATGATAGGGCAAAGAGGTACTAAGGTCGGTCGAAGTACAGGTGTTCCCGTGCGTTATGAGGCAATAGAGTCTTGTCTGGAGAAACTGACAAAAGAAGCCCAATCCCTCAATGCAAGCATACATATGCCCCGTATCGGTTGCGGATTGGCAGGAGGAAAATGGGATAAAGTAGAACCTTTGATTAAGAAAACATTATCGGAAAATGATATAGATGTGTATGTTTATAACTTCGATTGATATCAGAGAAAGTCTTAAAGGATGTTTGATTGCCGGAGCCATCGGCGATGCTGTTGGCTTCAAATATGAATGTAGCGAAAACAATCAGGATATATCCTTCGACTTCAATTGGATAATATCTGATGATACCCAATTAACGTTGGCAACCTGCGAAGCAATCTACGACTCTGTTGAAATTAAACCTGAAAAAGTTGCCGAAAGATTTTTGTACTGGTATACTCATAAAAGATTGGTAGGATTAGGTTCTAGTACGCTAAAAGCTTTAAGAGAACTGCAGGTCGGAGGGCATTGGGCTTTAGTGGGCAGAACCGGAGAATATGCGGCAGGGAACGGAGCGGCTATGCGCATAGCACCATTGGCTTTTAAAAAGCATATCACGAAACTAACCATTAAAGATATATGCACGATTACACATCGTAATGATGAAGCCTATTCTGGTGCGTTGGCAATTTATTATTCTATAAAGGCGGCCATAGATGGAATTTGGAAAGGAGATTATGGTTTGATAGATTATATAATCGAGAAAATTCCTGATACAAGAGTAAGGGACAGATTCATTGAGTTAATTCCTTTGCAAAGTTTGTCTATATCCGAAATAGGTAAGCTATATAAATCGAGCGGATATGTGGTTGATTCCGTACCTCTGGCTTTATTTGCCGCTCAAAAGATAAACGAGCTTGATTATGCAATGATTCTTACAGAACTGATTAAATTAGGTGGAGATACAGATACTGTTTGCTCTATGTTCGGACAAATTGCAGGTTCATTGTATGGAACGAAAATAATTCCTGATAATTTGATGTATCAGTTTGAAAAATTGGAAATTACAGATTTGATTTCTGAAATTGTAAACAACTGGAAAGAATGAAGACAACACTCTATAGACCGATAGGACTAAATGAATTACAACGAATAATTGATTTGGATTTTAAAGCATTCCCTCCACGATTAGAGTGGCAACCGATATTTTATCCTGTGCTCAATCAGGAATATGCAGAACAAATTGCTGAAAGGTGGAATACAAAAGATGAATTTTCAGGTTATTGTGGTATTGTCACTAAGTTTGATTTGCCCTCAGACTATTTACAAAAATATGAGGTTCATAATGTCGGGGGATTTATACACAACGAATTTTGGATTCCTTCGGAAGACTTGAATGAGTTTAATAGTCATATTATCGGGAGGATAGAAATTGTAAAGGTATTTAAAGGCGATAATTTTAATGTGTCGGCTAATGATAATGCAACCCAATGTGTATTAAAATATTTAGAAAGATGAAAACTGAAATAAAACTTGTAAAAGGAGATATAACAACAATGGCTGTAGATGCTATTGTAAACGCTGCAAACTCATCTTTACTTGGAGGCGGCGGTGTTGATGGTGCTATTCATCGTAAAGGAGGTTCCCGGATATTGGAAGAATGCAAAGCTATCCGCAACCGGCAGGGAAAATGTAAAACCGGGGATGCATTTTATACTTCTGCCGGATTGTTGCCAGCCAAATATGTGATACATACTGTCGGTCCGGTATGGAATGGCGGGAGAAATAAAGAACCGGAACTATTGGCATCCTGTTACAGAAAGTCGTTGGAAATAGCCGATTCCCTTCTTGCAAGGTCAATTGCATTCCCTAATATAAGTACAGGTGTATATCATTTTCCTAAAGCAGAAGCTGCACAAATTGCTATTGCTACAGTGAAAGAGTTTATTGATAATGAAAACAAAAATATAGAGGAAGTGATATTTGTTTGTTTCGATGATGAAAATTATCAGTTATATAAGAATATTTTGGATAGATAGAACTGATTACTTTTCATCACAGAGTATCATATCATAAGGCTCTTGTATGTTGAGATAAAAAATCCGTTGCATGTATCAGTCTGCATAGAGTTATAAGTAAATGAGCATCTTCAATCTTATTGATATTGTTATACAGGTCGGCAAGGCTTACCCATTTGAGGCTTTTGTCTGCCCTGTCGAGACAAACGACATAAGGATATACCTGTTCGGTTATAACTCCAACACTCGGGAAATATTTTTCACCTAATTTGGAATAACGCTCCACTTTGTCTTTACCAATTTTCATGTTGGTAATATAATTTTCTACATCATGTAAATTCTGAACTTCTTTAGGCAGTCGTTTTGCAGGAGCGGTTATAATCGTACTGTTTCCAGAATGAAGCTGTGGAACAGGAAGGCTTTGCACCTCCAGCCCGACATAGATTTGTCCGTCTTTTCTGAATACCGGCAAAGTGACCAAAGTATTTGAGCTAACAGTTGACGGGTATACATATTCAAAAATAGAGATCGGAAGAGCGGT
>DQAM01000334.1 GCA_003523545.1 Dysgonomonas sp. | reverse complement strand
AAAATAGCTGATAGCCATTATGCCACAACCACCGAGATAGACGGTAAAACATGGTTATCGACTGCTAAAGACCACATGAAGGACCAAACTTATTTTCTGGGTCAGATCAATTATATGCAGGTGTCGAAACTCATGTTCCCGATAGGAGACCTGCTGAAAAGCGAAGTAAGGGCAATCGCATCACAACAGAGCCTTCCTTCTGCCTATAGAAAGGACAGCCAGGGAATATGTTTTCTGGGTAAAATAAATTACAATGACTTTATTGGCAGGTATCTGGGAGAACGTACAGGTAAAATTATAGAATTCGAAACAGGAAAAGTCTTGGGCAAACACAATGGATATTGGTTTTACACCATAGGACAACGAAAAGGTATCGGCCTTAGCGGAGGTCCCTGGTTTGTAATCAAAAAAGATACCCGCCGCAATATAATATATGTTTCGAACGGATACAACCCCGAAACCCAATACGGAAAAACGGTAAACTTGGCAGGTTTTTCCTTTATTACAGAAGATATCTGGGGCGGCTTTGAAGGGAAGAGAGATATTACTTTTAAAATCAGGCATACTCCCGAATTTACATCGGGTACGATTGAGAAAATCGGCGATCTTTACCGTATCCAATCCGATAAGAAGATTCAGGGTATAGCTGCCGGACAGTTCGGGGTGGTCTATGATGAGGATTCCAGACTTTGTATAGGCAGCGGAGTCATAGCCGACGAAAATGCACAATAAATCCGATATAGATATTGTCACTCTTTTATAATGCGCAGACATGATGTTTGAATTCTGGAGAGACATCCAATTTGTAGATGTCATTGAATTTCTAGGGACATTTGCTTTTGCAATAAGCGGTATCCGCCTTGCTTCAGCTAAAAAGTTTGATTGGTTCGGTGCGCTGGTGGTCGGTTTTGTGACTGCTACCGGAGGAGGTACCCTGCGTGATCTGCTTTTAGGCGAAACACCTTTCTGGATGCTTTCGGGTGTATATTTCTGGTGTACAGTATTGTCTTTGTTTTTTGTAATAGGATTCCGTAAACATCTGGTTAAGCTTAACAATACATTCTTCTGGTTCGACAGCATAGGTTTAGGCTTATTCGTGGTAGTGGGAGTTGAGAAAACAATGGCACTCGGTTTCGACCCTTGGGTAATTATTATGATGGGTACCATAACAGGCGTAGTAGGTGGTATTATAAGGGATATCCTTATCAATGAAATTCCCCTGATTTTTACAGGTGAACTATATGCTGTAGCCTGTATCATCGGAGCCTCAGTATTCTGCATCATGGATCATCTGGGGGTAAACCTGACCGTAATCCAAATAACTACAGCTGTGCTTATATTTATCATTCGTGTGGTAGCAACGAAATTCAAAATCAAGCTGCCTACTCTCAAAGGGGAGGAGTAATTCCAATCCCTAATATAGAAGAAAAAGTAACAAAAGTACTTTTCACTATTTATTTGTGATTCTGAACGTTAATGAAGCATCTCATTTCAGCATATCAGATTCTTCGTTTCACTCAGAATGACAAAACAAAGCAATACTATGATAATGAAAAATACTTTTGTAACAACTTGTTCATTTTTTATGTTAATCGTTTATTATTTTGCATATTATTTAGCAACATAACCGCCATCTACAGTATAAGTACCACCATTACAGAAGGATGACCTGTCACTGCTCAGCCACAATACAATATCCACTACTTCATCTATTTGGCCCAGGCGTCCCATAGGATGTTTCCTTACTAAGAAGTCATAAGCTTCCTTGTCTTTCATCAACTGTTCGGTAATTTTAGTTTCAACAAATCCCGGACAAACTGTATTGGCTCGTATATTCTGCTGTCCGTATTCAATCGCTACATTTTTAGTCAGACCTACTACACCATGTTTGGCAGCTACATATCCTGCCGAACCTCCGAAACCGACGAGACCATGCACAGAAGCCATATTCACGATTACTCCCCCGCCGTTTTTCAACATTTGGGGTATCTGATAATGCATTCCGTAAAATACACTACAAAGATTTATCCTTATTACTTTGTCGAATATTTCGACAGGATAATCCGCAATTGGGGCACTTGTTCCCCCGATACCTGCATTGTTGAAAGCTATATCCAATCTTCCATACTGTTTTACAGCTGTTTTGACCAGACTTTCATTTTCTTCAGGCTTAGATACATCTACTTTCAGAAAGATGGCCTCTCCCCCTGCTTCAATGATTTCATGGACGGTTTCTTCACCATCTTCAACTAAAATATCGGATACCACAACTTTTGCACCTTCCTCTGCATAGAGCTTTGACATTGCATGTCCAAATCCGCTGCCGCCACCTGTAACAATAGCGATTTTGTCTTTCAGCATTTTCATAATAAGTTAAATTTAAGAGTTAATAATAATCTGACATTTATATAATTAGAAACATAGTATAGTTAATAGTTGTTCATTATACGGAAGCAAAATATCTGCATAACTTATTTTTTTATTTACTAATTCGATTTTTGTTTCGTAAGTTTGTTGAAAATTGAGAACCTGAAAAAGATGAATAATTACGGTTTTGTTAAAGTAGCGGCTACATCACCGGCACTTAAAGTAGCCGATTGTAAATTCAATACAGACGAGATTATTAAAATAATCAAAGATGCGGATAAGCAGGATATATCAATTCTCCTTTTCCCCGAAATGTGTATAACAGCGTACACTTGCCAGGATTTATTCAACCAGCGTATATTACTGGATGCTGCTTTACAATCGTTAAGGTCGATATGTGAGGCAACAACAAACGTTGACATGATCGTAACCGTAGGGCTTCCCCTGGAAATCGAAAACAAACTATATAATGTTGCAGCGGTTATTCATGGCGGTAAGGTACAGGGAATAATACCTAAAACTTTTTTACCTAATTATAATGAATTCTACGACAAACGCTGGTTCTCATCATCTTATGAATTAAAGAAGAACAGTATAAAGGTTTTGGGCGGAGAGGTTCCGGTAGGTATAGATATTATTTTCGAATACAGAAATTGCAGATTCGCGGTTGAAATATGTGAAGATTTATGGGCTCCTATCCCCCCTTCTTCTTTGCACATCCTCTTCGGGGCGGATATTATTCTTAATCCATCGGCAAGCCCCGAAACAGTCGGCAAGCAACCTTATCGCCGGTCTTTAGTCAGCCAGCAATCGGCAAGATGTATCGCCGGATATGTATATGCTGCGGCTGGAAACGGGGAATCGACTACCGACCTTGTTTTTGCAGGAAGTAGTATGATCGCGGAAAATGGTGAAATATTAGCGGAAGGAGAACGTTTCTCATTTGAGAGCCAAACCTGTTTTGCTGAGATAGACGTGGAAAAGTTAAGGAATGACCGTCTGAAAAACAAAACATTCTCATCTACCGAATATAAGAATCTGGAAAATGTACAGTACCGTACAATAAAAATAGATTGGTTAAAGAATGTAGATGAGAATCCGGAAATTTCCTTAACACGGTTTATTAACCCTACACCTTTTGTTCCGCCCACCGAAAAAACAAACGAAAGATGCTCGGAAATATTTTGTATTCAGGTAGGTGCATTAGCGAAAAGATTATTGCATACCACTTTGCAAACATGTGTCGTAGGCGTATCCGGCGGACTGGACTCCACTCTTGCACTGCTGGTGATGGTAAAGGCTTTCGACAAACTCAATATTCCCCGTGAAAATATCTATGGTATTACGATGCCGGGGTTCGGGACGACGGACCGTACTTACAACAATGCTTTAAATCTGATGAAAGCACTCGGAGTAACTATCCGCGAAATTTCCATAAAAGATGCTGTCCTGCAGCATTTCAAAGATATAGCACACGATCCCCAGGTCCATGACATTACTTAC
Source organism: Dysgonomonas sp. (assembly GCA_003523545.1). Taxonomy (GTDB): domain Bacteria; phylum Bacteroidota; class Bacteroidia; order Bacteroidales; family Dysgonomonadaceae; genus Dysgonomonas_A. The sequence goes on along the minus strand of DQAM01000334.1, from coordinate 2,923 downwards.
GAAAATTCGCAAGCCCGCGAACGCACCCAAATCCTTATGGATTATGCAAATAAAGTGGACGGGCTGGTAATCGGAACAGGGGATTTATCCGAATTGGCATTGGGATGGTGTACATACAATGGAGACCATATGTCTATGTATGCCGTAAATACAAGCATTCCTAAAACCTTGGTGAAGACTCTGGTCAAATGGGTAGCCGAAACCCAATTGGATGACAATACTCACAACATACTTTTGGATATTCTCGATACGCCGATTAGTCCCGAATTGCTGCCTGCCGGAACAGACGGAAAAATCCTCCAGATAACAGAGGATACGGTCGGACCCTATCTGCTGCATGATTTCTTTTTATATAACATGCTGCGCAATGGGTTCGAACCTCAGAAAATTTATTTCTTAGCACAGCATGCTTTTAAAGAACAATACTCTTCGAAAGAAATTTTAAAATGGCTCAAAACATTTTACCGGAGATTCTTTTCACAACAATTTAAACGTTCTTGTATGCCCGACGGTCCTAAAGTCGGCTCTATAAATCTTTCACCTCGTGGAGATTGGCGTATGCCGAGCGATGCTTCAGCAACATTGTGGTTGCAACAACTGGATACTATGCAATAGTTGCATACACAACAATTAATTGATAATCAGCATATTATTTTCGTTAGTTTCTTTTGAAACTAAAATAATATTTATACATTTGCACCAATTTTAATATTTAATCACATAATGAATAAAGCTAAACTGGCAGCTGTAGCTGCTCTGTTAAATATCTCGGCTTCTTTTGCCGGCGGAATATTAACCAACACAAATCAAAGCATTCATTTTCTAAGAAATCCGGCAAGGGATGCATCGACACAAATAGACGCCGTTTACACCAACCCGGCAGGTCTTATTAAATTGCCCGAGGGGTTTCATTTCTCTTTTAACAACCAGAGTGCTTTTCAGACAAGAACTATAACTTCCACATACAAACCTTTCGAAGGATTCGGAGGTAATATTACAAAAGAATACGAAGGTAAAGCTTCTGCACCTATCATACCTAGCTTACAAGGTGTATACCGCAAAGGTAAATGGGCTCTTTCTGGTAGTTTTGCAGTATCAGGGGGAGGAGGTAAAGCTACTTTTAACAATGGCCTTCCTTCTTTCGAATCTAATATAGCAGGCGTTCCTGTTTCCTTATCGAATGCGGGTATCTCTACGACTCAGTATTCTGTCGATCAATATATGAGGGGCTCATCATTTATATATGGGGCTCAGTTGGGAGGAACATACGAAATCAATGAGATGTTTTCGGCTTATGCCGGTTTTCGTCTTAATATCGTGAATAACGGATATGAGGGACATCTCAGGAATATTATGATAAACCCAGCACATCCTACCATAAATCCGACAGGAGGTATGATGTTGGCCACAGATTTCTTCAACGCTGCATCTACTGCGGCTAACGGTGTTGTCAATAATTTAACCCCTCTTGTAGAAGGAGGAGCTGGAGATTTTACATTAGCACAACTTGTAGGAGCAGGACAGATGACACCCGAGATGGCAAATCAATTAGCTGTAGGAATAGGTAAAAGTCCTGAAGACCTCAATTCTTTGACGGTAACAGGCGTAAGGACAGCTTATGCCGCAAGTGCAGAGGCCAATAGCCAGAACGCAAAAAACGTTGCTGATAAATATCTTGATAGTTCTCAGACCGGATGGGGAATATCACCTATCATAGGATTCAATTTCAGTTACGACAAGCTGAACATCGGTATCAAATATGAATTTGAAACTAATCTTAATGTTGAGAACAAAACAAAAAGAGATGATACCGGAATGTTCAAAGACGGAGTGAATACACCCCATGATATACCAGCATTGCTGACAATAGGTGCTTCTTATTATATTACTCCGCGTCTGCAAGCTAGTATAGGATATCATCATTTCTTCGATTCCAATGCAAAAATGTCTTTAATTACAGATCCTAATAACCCAGACCAAAAAATCGGAAAAGAGAAATATGCAGGGTCCACAAACGAATATCTGGCAGGCTTGGAATATAGGCTTGATGATATGTTTTTGATTAGTGCCGGAGGACAAATAACAAGATATGGAGTAAAAAATCATTATCAGTCTGATTTAAGTTTTGTATGTGATTCATATTCCATAGGTTTGGGAGGAGAGATTACAGTATCTCCAAAAGTCAAAATAAATATAGGCTATTTTTGGACAAACTATTCTGACTATACAAAAGAACCGGGTGGTGGAACATCTAAAGACGTTTTCTCTCGTACCAACAAAGTATTCGGAGCCGGAGTAGATTTCTCATTTTAAATATGTAATCACATCACTTTTTCATAATCCCCATTTAGAGGCTGCTTGTTTTAACAACGTAGTCTCTATTTTTTATTTGTCTGACAGATATAATCCGCAAGGGATAGATATTATAATATTTATATTTACATTTGCGGAGTTGTTTTTTTCTTTCGCTTTAAAGCAAAGGATGTGAAGGGCAACAGGGTGAAAATCCCAGACAGACCCGCTACTGTGATTATATCCTGCTAGGATGTATAAGTCAGAAAACCTTCAAAACAATTTTCCGTTATCAATAAGGCTTTCGTGGTATAAAGCTAAAGAAGATTCATCTATACTTTCCGCAGAATTTATAAAAAGTATTTTCTTTTACTTACCGGAAGCTTTTCAATGAAGTTTAATGTCAGTAAAATGAAATACGTAATACTTTTATCCCTGATTTTTTTATGGTCTTGCTCCGGAAACAAGCAACCGGCTAAAGATATTAATGAGACAGCAAACCACACGCTCTATTCCATTAAATATGCAAAAGGCTTTTCTGTCAATATTTCCGACGAATACAAAGAAATAACCGTACGTAATCCATGGGATACTACAAAAATATTGAAGAAGTATATCCTTGTAGATAAAA